>JALVDO010000001.1 GCA_027008975.1 Saprospiraceae bacterium
ATTAGCTCGATTGGTGATGGTCACTTCGATGGTGTCAATCATTCCAATGAAAACTTCCTCGTTCGGGAGGTCGCTGTCGGATACGAGCATTAATCGTGGTGCAAATTCGGCTGTAGTGGGGTATCCGCCTGCATTCCAGGCATTCATGCCACCGAGCATGTCATAGACTTGTGCAAAGTTGAGGGTCTCCATTTTTCCAAGTGTCACGCCGCTTCTGCCACCCGATGCGCAGTGTATTAAATACATTTTGTCTTTGTCCAATGCATCCAATTGTGCCTCAAAATCAGAGTCATAGAAATTGCGATTGATGGCGCCTTCCAAGTGTTGCGGATTGTACTCTCCGGGCGTACGGACATCGAGGATGACAAAGTTCGGATTGTCCACGTTGGCATTAATCAGGCTGTCACTTTGCGCGACGGATAACCCCTGATATATTTGGGCATTGGCAATGATGGAGAACAAGGAGATGATAACGGTCAATGCGAGGACGCGTCGGTATTCGGTATTTAAATGTAAAGTCATTTTTTGTGTTTTTAGATTTGTACAAAGATAGGTAATTATGGTTTCAATTTCTTCAAAGCAGCCATATCTTTCAGGTATTTTTTGGCTAGTGGGATGACTTTTACTTTGCTGCTGCCTGCATCATCAGTCCATTTGACGGGCAATTCGTACATTTTCATGCCCAGCCATTCTCCTACGGTTAGTAGTTCGGTGGCAAAAAACCAGCCATCGTTTTGAGCACCGGCTTCGTGAAGAGCAGGATATTTACTGCGTTTTAAAAACTTAAAACCACACATGCCATCAGAGAACTTCACCCCGAGATAACGTTTGAGTATCCAATTGAATCCACGGGAGGATATTTCCCGCTTGAGCGTCCGATTGATTACCTTGGAGTTGGGATGTAACCGCGTACCGTAGACGATGTCGTAATCCCGTTCTGCAATGGCATCGTAAGCCTCCAAAAAGTGGGGTAAGTCTGTCGCCAAATCCAAATCCATATAGCCGACAATATCAGCTTTGGATTGCCCCCATGATGTTTTTAGTGCGAGCCCAACTCCCCGTCTAGGGACTTTGACCAACGCTACTTCTTCATAAGAAGACGATAATTCTTTGACGATTTCTTCGGTACGATCGGTAGAGCCGTTGTCGGCAATGATGATTTTCCATTGAGAGGTGTCCGGAAAGTGCTCCAATAAAAAGTGGCGTAGAACGCCGACGTTTTGAGCCAAAGTAGCTTCTTCGTTGAGGACTGGTATGGTGATGTCGAATGTCATTTATTTTGTTCGTTGTTCCGATCATTGAGCCCAAAGGGATCGGTGAGCGGCTGTTTGTAAGTTTTTTTGTTCCTTGTTTGGTGTTCCTTGTTCTGTGTTTTGAGCCGATTTCGACTTCGATTCTCATCGCGCACCACTCATCGCTTCATTCGCTCCTCCCTCCCTTCGGTTATGAGGCAGGCATTCAAATCCGTGTAAATCCTTTCAATCCGTGTTATCCGCGTTCCCCTTCATTCAATCATTCACTCATTTCCCGCTAAGGCACGCAAAGGTTCTCGCAAAGTCCCGCAAAGGTTCACACAAAGTTCGCAAAGAATCTCCCACTCCCTCAGTCTCCCCTTCGCCCCTTCGCCCATTCTCTAAGTTCAAATCCGTGTAAATCCTTTCAATCCGTGTTATCCGCGTTCCCCTTCATTCAATCATTCACTCATTTCCCGCTAAGGAGCGCCCATACGGGCAAGCAAAGGTTCACGCAAAGTTCGCAAAGAATCTCCCACTCTCTCAGTCTCCCACTCTCTCAGTCTCCAATTCTCACAACTCACAACTCATCCAATCATTCACAAATATATAGCTGATTTTTGAAAATTAAGGAAGAAAATCATTATTTTTGGTGTAATTTCATACCTTTGGGGGAATATTTATTATTTGCCAATGCCTTGAAGGAAGTTTTGTAGTTTATAATTTAATTATGTTTAAAAATCTAAAATCGATATTTTTTGTTGAAGAAGAAGACGGGAATAAAAAAACGGCTTCGGCAAAACAGACAAAAGGGAAGAGTACGGTGAAAGCAACACCTGCTTCTAAGCCCGTAAGTGGGGGTAAAGTAACGGACAAATTTACCAATATACTATTTCAGGCACTTGAAAAAAACAACTTAAAGGGGTTTGATTATCTGGAGTTTAGGCAGTCACTACAGTCACTTAAAAAAGTGCAGTTGGACGAGGAGACGAGATTCAAATCGGCGGCGGCGATGGCCGCTTCGATGGGGGTTACTGCCGACGATTTGGTGAAATCTGCGAAGCATTATCAGGGAGTACTGCATCAGGAAAATCAAAAATTCAAGCAGGCACTTGATAAGCAAACAAGTAATCAAATCGGGACAAAGGAAGAACAGCTTCAGGAGTTGGATAAGAAAGTAAAAGAGAAGACAGCCTTGATTCAGAAATTGACAAAAGAGATAGAAGCGCATCAGAAGGAAGCCACACTAATAAGGAAAAGTATCGATCAGGCTACCGGGAAAATACGAAAAACCGCAGCTGACTTTTCGGCTTCCTATCAATCGTTGATTAATCAGATAGAGGGAGATGTTGAAAGGATTAAACGGTATTTGAATACGTAATCAATCGAATATAATGAGTACTAAAAAAAATAAGAAGAGTTTTTGGCAACGACCGGAAGGGGTCACCGGGATGATATTCCTTGGTGGAATGGCAGTGGGAGCTGGATATTTGTTTATGAAGTTTGCTAGTTTTTTGCAGACGCAAACGGGGATATTCGTAGCCTTGGCAGGATTGGCAATAATAACATTTCTGGCGATTGACTCCAAGTCTAGAAATCTCATCTGGTATATTTATAAAAGCATAATGCGTAAGATAACAGGGCTTTTCATCCAGATGGATCCTATTGGCATACTGAAGTCTTATGTAGATGACCTCAAGGGAAACTTGAAAAAGATGAATAAACAAATTAGCCAGTTGCGAGGACAGATGCATAAGCTCAATGAAATTATTTACAAGAATGAAAAGGAGATAAAAAGTAATCTGACACTCGCCAGCCAGGCTAAACAAAACAACAAAAAAAATGTAATGATTCTCAAATCGCGGAAAGCCGGGCGATTGAAGGAATCAAATATGAAGTTGAGTGATCTGTACCGGAAGATGGAAATCCTTTATCGGGTGTTGACCAAGATGTACGAGAACTCTCAAATCCTGATGGAAGACATTAGTGATCAGGTGGAAATAAAAGAGCAGGAGCGCAAAGCTATCATCGCGAGTCACAATGCTATGAAATCGGCGAGGAGCATTATTTCCGGAGACCCGGACAAACGGGCAATGTTTGATGAAGCAATGGAAGCGATTGCCGACGATGTGGCGGGCAAAGTGGGAGAAATGGAGCAATTTATGGATATGTCTGCTAATTTTATGAATTCTATTGACCTGCAAAATGGAATTTTTGAAGAAGAAGGATTGAAAATGCTCGAAAAATGGGAAAATGAAGGCGTTTCGCTGATTTTGGGCGAAGAGAAGACAGATTTGTTGTTGCAGGCTAATGATGATAGTGATGTCCTGGATTTGAACCAACCATTACCGGAAAAGGCAAAGATGGAAAATCGTACAAATCAGTATGATAACTTTTTTGAATAGATGATAAATTCTTTGTTCCTTGTTCCGATCATTGAGCCCAAAGGGATCGGTGAGCGGCTGTTTACTTAAAAGGCTAAAGGCTAAATCGAAGATGCTGACAACGTAGTTCGTCAGTAGGCTAAAGGCTAAAAGTGAAATTGGTTTTGAAAATGGAATCCTACTTTTAAATTTATCATTTTACCTTTTTCATTTTAAATTTAAAAGGCTAAAGGGGCAGTTGGAGGAAATATGCCGTGATTTAATTTCGTGAATTACGTGATTTGTCCGGCAGAAGCATTACTTTGTAGAAAAATATCGTCTAAAAATACGAATTGAGCATAGTTGTGGGTTTTATTAATGCCAATTCAATCGAATATTATACATTTACATCAAAACAAAAACATTATGGCAAGGAGATTAACCTCTTTTTCGAAGTTACTTATTGTATTATTGGTCGTTGGAGCCGCATTTTTTGGACTCAAATACCTACAACAAAATGGTATTATCGGTGGTGGTGACGCTGGTGGTGGGACATCAACCACAACAAAAGAAAGAAAAAATAAGACACGTATAAACGATGATGATGTTATCAAAATCGGTGTCGTTACCTGGGGCGGTTATGCCGGTGGGCAATACTTCAACGAAGGATTCAAAGCCAGCGAGCAGTCGCGGTTTTATAAGGATTATGGTCTGAATGTAGAGTTTGTCGTGAACGATGACGTGGAAGCATCCCTGAATGCATGGAAAGCCGGGGATATTGATTTGCACTGGTACACCATTGATGCCTTCCCGACTATTATCGGAGGATTGAGGGATTTTGACCCTGTTGTACTTTGGCAGGCGGATTGGTCGCGTGGTGGTGATGCTATCGTGGCGCGTAGAGGTATCAAAAGTGTAGCAGACCTGAAAGGCAAAAAAATCGCCGTGGCGGAGATGACGCCATCACATTCGTTTTTGCTTTACCTGCTCGAAGCCGGTGGCATGACGGTTGATGATATTCAGATTATCCCACAGGCAAGTGCTGTGGATGCTGCCGCTGCCTTTAAAAGTAAGCAGGTAGATGCTGCTGTTGTTTGGAGTCCGGATGATCAGGATTGCCTTAGAGCGGTACCGGGTTCTATCGTGTTGGAAAGTTCGAAGAATGCTTCTCATATTATTGCGGATTTCTTTTTTGCCAAGCGCGATTTTGTTGATAAAAACAGGGATAAACTCGCCAAGCTCTACGAAGGATGGATGCGTGGAGCTGCCGAAATCAATACCAACCCTGCCGCAAAGCAAAAAGCAAGCAAGATACTTTCTAAAGGCTTGGGTATTCCGGAAGCAGATGCGCTTGCTGCCATCAATAATGTTCGCTTGGCTAACCACGGCGATAATATGAACTTCTTTGGGCTGAATCCGTCTTATAATGGCGTTACAGGTAGCAGTCTTTATCTCAAAATGACAAATACCTACAAAGCACTCGGATTTGCGAGCGATGTGCCTAGCTGGCGACAAATAGCTTATCCCTATTTTGTACAGGAAGCACAGGATGTATTGACGGGACCGGAGCAGGCACCTGAGCGGGTGAAGCAATTCACCAAATTGGATGACAAGACAGCCAAAAATAAGGAAGCTGTCGCAACTAAGCACGTCAGTATCAACTTCCGTACCGGAGAATACCAACTGGACGAAAATGCCAAGTACATTATCGATAACGAATTTGTAGATATCGCCAAATCATTTGGCAACTCACGTATTCGCATCGAGGGTAATACCGATAATGTCGGAAGTGCCCGAAGTAATAAGGCGTTATCCCTCAAGCGGGCAAGAGCCGTCGCCAGCTATCTGATGGAAGAACACGGTATGCCTGCCAATCGCTTTATCATCGTCGGAAACGGACCCGACAAACCGGTCGCATCGAATAGCACTGAAGCCGGACGGGCTAAGAATCGGCGCACAGACTTTGAATTGGTGCGTGACTAATACACGGAATTATAAAAGGAACTTGAGGCACTCAAGTTCCTTTTTTTCGTTCCTCTAACGATGCCATAGCCATTGCCCAAAGATGCTCATAGGGGATGATTTCGATATCGTAGTCTTGATTGGCTTTGTCGATTGATTCGGCTTTTAGTTGTTTTAGTAAGGGCTGGGCGTGTTTTTTTGCTCTGATGGAGTGGAAGTTGGCATCTGTTATCTTGATAAGCATTTTTATGAAAATATTACTTCGCAAGTCTTTTTTTCGCTTGATATAACGAACGAGGTATTTCTTCAGGGCATCTACTCGATCGATGGCATCGTCGTACTTTTTTTGCTGTACCAAAAACAGAAAGTGAATAACGAGAATGGCGATATTGTGTACACTTTTATCTTTGGAAAGTTCGGGAACATTATTGAGAAATTTCGCCAATCGAAATTTATCGGTGATTTCTCCTCCCTTTTTTGGCTTGATTTTGCCTATTGCTATCAAATACTGTAAGTAGGCACGGTAGAGCAGCCAGCGCTCCTTCATGCGCGGAGAAGCGTTTTTGAATTTTGTTTTGTTCAGGTCGCTGTAGAGACTGTAAGCTTGGTCGTAGTTTTGGGAATGTAGGGATAGTAGGAATATGCCGGCTTGATTTAA
>JALVDO010000002.1 GCA_027008975.1 Saprospiraceae bacterium
AGGTTACCTTTGCACAAAAAAACCTTCCAAAGTTTGAAGTTTCTGCAGGAATAGGACTTTTACCTACATTCCTTAAAGACAAAAAGCAGGTCAATGTTTTACCTGCCAGCCTGACTATTGACTACCGGGTCAATAAAAAGTTTAGTGTTGGTCTGCTCGTTGGTTACTCGAAGGCAACCACGAATGTCTATGACAAGATAATGGAGAATCCTGCCATGGTTACCAATGATTTTTCAGTAGCGACTGCTCGAGTTGCCATCCACAATATGACTTATAAGAAATGGGATGTTTACGGTGGGGTATCCCTGGGTGTTGCCCACTCAAAGTTTACCGTCAAAGATGGCGATGTCTCTAAGCTAATTAAGCACAAGAAATTTACTCCCACCAAGACTAGTTTTTTGCCGGGGGCTTTTGTCGGAGCAAGATATGATATCGCAAGCAACCTCGCTATCTACGGAGAAGTTGGTACCGGACTTTCGATTCTGTCTATAGGTATGACAAAGAAATTCTAAAGGAATCCTTTAGCCCGATAGGGATCGGTGAGTCCGCCTCAGCTAAAAGAAACAAAAATTGAAATTTGGAATAATAGTTCCAAAAACGCGTCTCAAATATGTAAAAAAGCGAAGTGCCTAACCCGGCGCTTCGCTTATTTTTTTGTTTGGTGTTTTAAATTTTAATTCTGAGAGTCGTGGAAAGCAACCTCACCTGTCGGGAAATCTCAAGAATATATATCCCGCTATTCAGGTTGCGGACAGAGAGTTTTTGATCACTTGTCAGAATCGTTTCCCGTAGTAATTTTCCATCTACGCTATAGATTTTTGCTGTTGCCCCAAGCAAGTTTTCGTTGCTTGTGAGATAGATGGTATCTTTTGCAGGGTTGGGATAGATTTTGATTGGCTGGAAGACTGGTTGGGGGCGCGCAGCATTGGCAATGTCGCCGAATAACCACCGGTAGGCATCCGGAAACTCCCTTGCCCAGTACCACTCGCTGTGCTGCCCATCCGGATGGGTGATTATTCGGACTTCGGAGGTGTCGAACCCCACCTCAAGCAGGGTGTTTTTCATGGTTATCAGGTTTGGCACCATGGTAGTGCTTTCCTGTTCTCCTGCCAGCAGGTAAATCTTCATATCGGATTGTTTGCCTTCTTCCTCTACCAGTGTATAGACTTCATTTGAAAACCAGAATGAAGGGGAGAAAATCCCGGCCTTTCCAAAAATATCCTGATGCCTGATGGCAGCGTAAAAGGAGATAAGCCCACCGAGTGAACTACCCATAATTCCGGTATTTATCCTATCGGTTTTGGTGTGGTAATGCTCGTCAATATAAGGCTTGAGTGTCTCGATAATAAAATTGACATAGGCATCACCCTCGCCACCGCCGTATTGGGGATTTACCCAAGGAGCGTATTCGTCAATTCGGTGCGTGCCTCCGTTGTCGATTCCCACGACAATGATGCCCTGATCACCGTTTTCAAACAGGGTGTTGAGGGATTCATCGATCTCCCATTCTCCGGCAAAACTCGTGGTCTGGTCAAAGAGATTTTGTCCATCCTGCATATACAATACGGGATAGGTTTTGTCACTTGTTTCGTAGTCCGGTGGCAGATAGACCCATATTCGCCTCGTTCGGTTGAGCTGCGGCATTTCAAAATTGTCAGATAGGATACGGACATTTTCGCTCGCGGTACTATTGCCGCTGCCGCCGTTATCCTCCCATCCTGCTATGCTGAACGTTGCCGATAATGCTCCACCCGAATAATTCAATTGCCGATTGGGGATGAAAGTCCCACCGGCAGTCCCTTCAACTGTTGCCCAACTCCCGCGTGTGAATTTGAATTCCAAAACACCGGCATTGGGCGTGAAGGTGATTTCGTAATGTCCGCCCCCGGTGTTCGTTAGTCGAAAATTATCATCACTCGGATTCCAATTATTGAAGTTGCCGGCGATAAAGATGTTGGAAGGCATTGGAGTGTTTTCCGGGATGGAACTGACTTTGATAGTGAGTTGCGCGACACCAATTAGCGGGAGGAAAAACAAGACTGGCAGTATTATCTTTTTCAAGTGTATAGGTTTTTATTTTTATAGAATGGCAAAGATATTATTTTATTGTAGAAAAATTTAATGATAGAATGAGTGAATGAAGTATGATTCTTTGCGTCTCTTTGCGACCTATGCGTGAACCTTAGCGTGCCTTGGCGGGCAATGCGGGAAATGCGAGAATCCAAGTAAACACCGATTTTTAGAGCATCTTTCTCACAACTTCCCTTGAAAAACCGTACTTTTGCCCCTTTTTGAGGAAAGACGAAGACAAAATATGAGTATTGAACAGGAAATTGCCAAGCGGAAGACCTTCGGGATTGTTAGCCACCCGGATGCGGGTAAGACGACTTTGACGGAGAAGTTATTGCTCTTTGGAGGAGCTATCCAAACGGCTGGTGCAGTAAAGTCGAATAAAATCAAGCGAAGTGCTACCTCCGACTTTATGGAGATTGAGCGCCAACGAGGTATTTCTGTCGCCACTTCCGTGATGGCTTTTGAATACCGCAACCTGAAGATAAATATACTCGATACGCCGGGTCACCAGGATTTTGCCGAGGATACCTTCCGAACGCTGACGGCGGTGGATAGTGTCATTGTGGTAATTGATGTGGCAAAAGGTGTCGAACCACAGACGGAGAAGTTAGTCAAGGTATGTCGAATGCGAAAAACGCCTATTATTATATTCATCAATAAGTTGGATAGAGAGGGGAAAGACGGAACGGAATTACTCGATGAGATCGAACAAAAACTAGGTATTAACGTCACACCGCTTAGTTGGCCTGCCGGAATGGGACAGTTGTTCAAAGGCGTTTACAATCTGTACGAAGAGCGTCTGGTGCTTTTCAGGGCACACGGGAAACAGGATGCCGAGTCGGAAACCATCGAAATAAAAGACCTCTCCGAGCCACGCCTAAACGATTTGCTTGGTGACCGCATTGCCGAGGAACTGCGGGAAGAGGTTGAGATTATGACGGAGGTCTACCCGGCGTTCACACAGGAGGCTTATGAGGCGGGAGATATATCGCCTGTATTTTTCGGTAGTGCCATTAATAACTTTGGGGTAAAAGAAATGTTGGATTGCTTTGTAGAAATAGCACCCCCGCCTTTGCCGCGAATGGCAGAGGAGCGGGAAGTTTTGCCAACCGAACCAAAATTTACGGGTTTTGTCTTTAAGATACACGCCAATATGGACCCCAAACACCGGGATAGAATCGCTTTTTTGAGGATTTGCTCCGGCGTTTTTAAGCGTAATACCAATTATCTGCACGTGCGGCAGGCAAAAAAGATGAAGTTTTCCAATCCCACGTCCTTTATGGCTTCCAAAAAGACAGTTATCGACGATGCCTATCCGGGTGATGTCGTCGGTTTGTATGATTCCGGCAATTTCAAAATCGGAGATTCACTGACGGAAGGGGAGGTGTTGCACTTTCAGGGTATACCAAGTTTCTCACCCGAGCAATTTCGCTATATTGATAACGCCAACCCAATGAAGGCAAAACAATTGGCGAAAGGACTTGATCAGTTAATGGATGAAGGGGTTGCTCAAATGTTTATCAAAGAAATAAATAACCGAAAAATAATTGGTACGGTCGGTGCGCTACAGTTTGAAGTAATTCAATACCGCCTCGAACATGAGTACGGTGCAAGTTGTACTTATGAGCCTGTCAATCTGTATAAGGCCTGCTGGATTGAATGCAATGATCCGGTAGTGATGAAGGAGTTTTTACAACGTAGAAAACGAGATATTGCACGCGATAAGGATGGCAAGTTGGTCTTTATGGCAGAGTCCGCCTGGATATTAAAGACGGTGCAGGAGAATTTCCCGAAGGTGAAGTTTCACATGACGAGTGAGTTTTAGGATTGGTAAGTTCCATCTGTTGCCGTTAAGACAATAAAAAATAAACAGATGAAGAGAAGAAATTTTATAACAAATTCAACAGCTGCTATGGCAATGCCGTTCCTGCCAAAAATAGATATGAGCTATAAAGATCCGGAAGATTTACTACAGAAGAATCTGCCTTTGAATTTCACAAGAGACGGTTTGGATTTACCGCCAACCCTTTACGCATTATTATTGGAGGAATTGACTCAGCAACCCGATTTCGCCCCGGATTCTTACGGGTTAGGAGGTATGATTCACGATTTCGAAGCCAAAGTAGCTGAAAAATTGGGCAAAGAGAAAGCCATTTTTATCCCGACGGGAACGCTCGCTAATCACATCGCCTTTCGCCAACACTGCCGTAATGCGAAGCGTGCCATTGTGCAATACCAATCTCACGTTAATCGCGATTCCGGTGATTGCGTGACCAACCTAAGCGGTATCAATCTACTGACCCTTGGCGGGAAAAACGTCACTTTTACAAAGGAAGAACTATTGGAAGCAATCGAAGACAACGCCCACGGCAAGGTGAAAACACCAATCGGAGTACTCTCACTGGAGACACCCGTCCGCCGAAACCATCTGCGCCGAATACCTTTTGATAAGATAGAAGAGATAACCACTCTTGCCAAATCGCATGGTATTGCCTTGCATCTTGACGGTGCCCGGCTCTTCATAGATGCTGCTTTTTCCGGGCGCAAAGTGAAGGACTATACCCGCCTGTTCGATACCGTTTATCTGTCGCTCTACAAATCTTTTAATTCCATCTCCGGTGCGATATTGGCAGGCGATGCCGACTTGATAAAAGGACTGCACAACGAGCGTAGAATGTTTGGTGGTGGATTGCCATCTTCCTGGGGACAAATCGCCATTGCCAATTATTTCTTCGACGGATACGAAGTGCGTTATCAAAAGGCAAAGGCATTATTTACCACACTTACACATGCGTTGGAAAGTAAAAACCTCTTTCAGGTCAAAGCCTTAAAAAATGGCAGTAACGTCCATCAAATGTTTCCCTTACGTGAAATAAATCCCGTACAATTTCGGAATAAACTTTTACAGAAAGGCATCAAATTTCCGAAGTGGAATGAAGTAACAGGATGCTTTTACATTAAAATGAATGACTCGTTGGTTTATCAGGACATCGGGGAAGTGGTGCGTGTTTTTGAAGGGGCAGTTTGATTTTTTTTTGTAAAAATCACCAACTGTTATCTGCCATGTAACTGTCTTTATGATAAACTATCGATATGAATTTACTGAAATTATTTACAGTTGCGGGCTTGTTTTTATTTGTGGGGTTTCCCTTGAATGCACAATTCTCATTAGGAATAAAGGGCGGTTATACCAAGGCGTGGCAGGACTATGGCGATACCGAAGTTCCTGAGAATGCCATTATCCACGTCAACCGGATGAATGTCTCGGCAATGGCGTATTATCGTCTCGGCAAACATCTTGAATTAGGCGTGGAGCCGGGTTTTGTAGAGCGGGGTGCTGCCTGTATTCCGGGTTTTGGTCTCTTTTTTGTCGGAGATACCAAATACTTGCTCAATTACGTCGAGTTGCCGTTGATGTTACAAGCCTCATGGGGCAATAAGTTTGTTTTCTTCTCTAAAATCGGCTATGGAGGTTCCTATGTTTTGTCCGGCACCCGTGTCGTTACCGACCTCATTTTTACCGATAACCCACCAAAGCGTGATGCAATTGACTTTGATGACCCATCGTACAATCTGAACCGTTGGGATCACGGGATATATGGCGGTATCGGTGTCGCTTATAATTTTGATATTCACCGGTTGTTCTTTTCTCTGGAGTATTACCACGGACTGAAAGATGTAGAGAAATTAAATGCCTCTCAGGCTAGAAGTATTAACTTTAATTTGGGTTATGCGATTCGATTTTAGAACTTTTAATTTTCTCCCAAGTTGACACCTTCTCGTCTCCGCCTTTTAACAAGGCTTCGACTTTGAAGTTATCACCTTGTCGCTCCAATTCAATACTGACGAGACTACGTCTGTACTGACGAACTGCGTTGTACTGACGAGGCTACGCCTATCAGCACAAGCAGCACAAGACAGCATTTTCGATTCTAATTCTAATTCCAATTGCATTCCAATAAGACATTTTGTACCTTTGCATTCAAATTTTTAAAAATTCTATTTAATGCAATCAACAGACACTAAATTAAAGTACAAAGTAAAAGATATTTCCCTCGCTGACTGGGGGCGT
>JALVDO010000003.1 GCA_027008975.1 Saprospiraceae bacterium
TTGGACGTCGAGCTATTATGGCAGCCCGCCAGACGCTCATCTCCCGAATCATGGAGCTTGAAAAGGACGAAATATATAAACAATACAGCGAAAGAGTTGGCGAAATCGTTCTCACAGAGGTATATCAAATACTCAAAAGGGATATTTTGGTGATAGATGATGCCACCGGAAATGAGTTGATACTCCCCCGACCCGAAATTATCCGTGGAGATTTTTTCCGCAAAGGGGATATGGTCAAAGGAATTATTAAATCCGTCGAAATGAAAAATGGTAATCCGGTGGTTGTCATGTCCAGAACAGATCCTAAGTTTTTAGAAAAACTAATGGAACAGGAGGTGCCTGAAATCGAAGACGGATTGATTACCGTCAAAAAGATTGTCCGAATACCCGGCGAAAGAGCAAAAGTCGCGGTCGAGTCCTATGATACTAGAATTGACCCCGTCGGAGCTTGTGTCGGAATGAAAGGCTCGAGAATTCATGGAATTGTTCGGGAGTTGAATAACGAAAATATCGACATTGTCAACTTCACCAACAACACAAGCCTTTACATCCAACGGTCATTGACTCCCGCAAAAGTCACGAGTATTGATTTGGACTTAGAAAAAAGAAAAGCTTCCGTCTATCTCGATGCCGACCAAATATCATTGGCAATCGGTAAAGGAGGTGCCAACATCAAGTTAGCAAGCCAACTGACGGAGTTTGAAATTGATGTTTACCGAAATGATGTAGCACAAGTAGAGATTGACGATGTGGACCTTGTCGAATTCTCCGACGAAATCGAAGGATGGATTATCGATGAGCTAAAAAACATCGGCTGTGATACTGCAAAAAGCGTATTAAAACTCAATAAAGAAGAATTATTGCGTAGAACGGACTTGGAAGAAGAAACAATTGAGGACGTCCTAAGCATTCTCGCAGCAGAGTTTGAGGAAGAAAATTAAGGAGAGAATCCTAAAATCTATTGGATTTGTTAAGTTTACAGCTATTAATTGCTTATTTTTGTGGTTAAATAGCAAAACGGACAAATTTGCGAACAATATTTAATTACTCGGGTGAAGTCCTACGACTTAATCGCCCGTGTATGTGTAATTTCATTTTACCGTAGAGTGGGACGCGTATTCTTCACCGGTTGGTTATTTGAGATTGAAAATTTAATGAATGAAGCGTTTAGTTAAGGTTGCAAAAGAACTCAATGTCGGGCTTTCTACCATCGTAGAACACCTACACTCGTGTGGGTTCGAAATTGATAGCAAACCAACGGCCAGAGTCACGGATGAGATGTATGACGTCCTGGTCAAAGAATTTAATAAATCAATTGCTATTAAGGAGCAAGCTGACAAATTAGTCATTGGAGCAAGGCTTAATGATCAAAAGGAAAAAGAATCTTCTTCTGCCCCTGTCAAAAAAGCCCCTTTCTCCTTGAGTAGTCTCAAAAAGAAAGCAGCGCAGCCCGTTGTAACAAAGCCCGTGGAGGAAAAGACGGAAGCTAAAGCGCCTGTCCCTCCAAAAGAAGCAACCCCTCCCGAACCGGCGTCCCCTGAGAAAAAAGAGATAAAAGAAGAGACTGTAGCGCCTACAACTAAGGTAGAGACTAAAACGGAGAAAGTCGAAACCAAAACCGGAGAAGAAGCGCCTGAAAAAGAAACATCCAATACCGGATTAAAGGTGCTTGGCAAAATTGACTTGGACGCCGTCAAAGAAAAGACAAAAGCGCCCAAAGCAACGCCAAAGAAAAAAGAGAAAACGCCCGTTGCTAAAAAGGTGAAAAAGCAAGAACCTAAGCCCGAAGTGGAAAAAGAGGAAGGAAAAGCTGCACCGCAAAAACCTTTAGAGGAAGAAACAGAAGCCCCAAAGGCTGCCGAAACACCAGCCACACCCTCCGGCGATGAAATGATGCGGGCAAAAACTCCCGAATTACGTGGATTGAAAATTTTGGGGAAAATTGACACCGCCAAGTTCGACAAACCCAAAAAGAAGACAAAAGAGGAAGAAAAGAAATCGAAAACAGAGGGAAAAGACAAAAAAGAAGGCTCCGCCAAAAAGAGGAGACCCCGCAAGACTGTAACAACATTTAAAGGCAATAAGAAAAATCAAGGACAATCCAGCCAGGGAAGGGGAGGTAGAAAGCATCAGAAGAAAGACGAAGTAAGAGAAATTTCGCAAAAGGAAATCGACGAAAAAATCAAGGCCACAATGGCTCGTCTAAGTGGGGGAGGCAAGAAGAAGAGACAAAAGATTCGACGTGATAATCGTGATAGAATCCGCGAAAAGGAAGAGTTGATAGAGATTGAAAGGTCAACCGACAAACTCCAGTTGACAGAGTTCGTCTCCGTTTCAGAATTGGCAAGCCTTATGGATGTTGACATCTCAGACATCATCACAACTTGTATGAATTTGGGCGTAATTGTGTCCATTAATCAGCGGTTGGATGCCGAAATAATAGAACTGGTCGCCTCTGAGTTTGGTCACGAAGTAGAATTTATTAGCGTCAAAGAGCAGGATGACTCCGAGGAAGAAGAAGTTGATGACCCTGCTGACTTAATTCCGAGAGCTCCAATTGTAACGGTAATGGGACACGTTGACCACGGAAAAACATCCCTTTTGGATTATATCCGGAATCAGGCCGTTGCTGAAGGCGAAGCCGGAGGTATCACCCAGCACATCGGCGCTTATGAGGTCAAACTGGAAGGTGACAAGCAGATAACATTCCTCGATACACCCGGTCACGAAGCCTTTACTGCAATGAGGGCTAGGGGAGCAAAGGTAACCGATATTGCCATCATCATCATAGCTGCCGATGACAACATTATGCCACAGACCAAAGAAGCAATAAGCCACGCACAAGCTGCCGGCGTGCCGATGGTCTTTGCCATTAACAAAATAGATAAGCCGGGTGCACAACCCGATAGAATCAAGCAAGAATTGGCATCCATGAACCTCTTGATAGAGGAGTGGGGTGGTGATTATCAGTCGCAAGACATCTCTGCCAAAACGGGTGAGAATGTTGACCTGTTGCTAGAGAAAGTCCTACTACAAGCCGAAATGCTTGAGTTGACAGCCAATCCAAAACGAAAAGCCACTGGAGTCGTATTAGAGGCATCACTGGATAAAGGACGTGGTTATGTCGCCAAAGTACTCATTGAAAATGGAACACTAAATATCGGAGACCCTATACTTGCAGGCGAACACTCCGGTAAAGTCAAAGCCATGTATAATGAGTTTGGCAAACGTGTCAAATCCGTTGGTCCTTCTACGCCCGTACTGGTATTAGGCTTGAGCGGTGCTCCACAGGCTGGAGAACGATTCAGGGAAATGGCAACAGAGCAGGAAGCAAGACAAATCGCTACCAAGCGGGCTCAAATCGTAAGAGAGCAGACCACTAGAGCAACGAAGCGAATCAGCTTAGATGAGATTGGCCGTCGGTTGGCTTTGGGGTCATTTAAAGAGCTCAATCTTATTGTCAAAGGAGACGTGGATGGCTCTATTGAGGCATTGTCCGACTCCTTAATTAAACTGTCACTTGAGACTGTTCAGGTGAATGTTATCCATAAAGCAGTCGGTCAGGTTATTGAGTCAGACGTACTTTTAGCATCTGCTTCAGATGCCATCATCATAGGCTTCCAGGTGAGACCGTCACTTGGAGCAAGAAAACTGGCAGAAACCGAAGGCGTCCAAATCAAGACTTACTCCATCATTTATGAAGCTATTGAAGAAATAAAAATGGCAATTCAGGGAATGCTTGAACCAGTCAAAGAAGAAAAAATTATCGGGCAGGTCGAAGTTAGAGATATCTTTAAGGTTAGTAAAGTTGGTACGATTGCAGGGTGTTACGTTCAGGAAGGAGTCATTTCCAGAAATAGCCTTATTCGTCTAATCCGGAACGGTATCGTTATTTATCCAACAAAAGAGGGCGCGGTAGGTGAGATTAATTCATTGAAGCGAATCAAAGATGATGTAAAAGAAGTAAAAGCAGGACTAGAGTGTGGTCTTTCCATTAAGAACTTTAACGACATTAAAGTAGGAGATGTCATCGAAGCCTATGAGATAGTAGAAATTGACCGGATTGGTTAACAAATAAAACGACTGTCTTTTTTAGTTCAATATCAAAAAATGAAGCGACTTCAGGAGTTTCGAATATTCTATAATCATACGATTTTCCCGGAGTTGGTACGTATGGAGAAACACCGGAAAAGGCTAGTCCGGCTGCTCATCTTCTCGGTTTTTTTGCTCTTTTTACTGACCATCGTCCAAATTTATGCAAACGTCTTTTTATTGACGTTGTTCCTGACCATCCCCATTGCCTTTTATGTTGGCTATATCGCTTATCGAATAAGGAAATTTCAACAGCGCTTCAAGCCAAATATCATTGGCTTAATACTCGACTTCTTAGACAATGCTCCCAATTATGGGAAACTATCCTACGATAGCAATAAAAAAATAGAGCAAAAGGTATTTGAGGAAAGCGGTATTTTTGGCAAAGGATTTCCTTTTTATAGAGGAGAGGACTTCATTGAAGGCAGAATTGGAGAAATGAATTTTGAACTGTCGGAATTGGACGTGCGCAGAATATCCCCGGTTAGTAATCAGTTGGAAGAAGTTTTCAGAGGGATTTTTATCACTTCCATTTTTAACGAGGAAACCGAAGGAGCAATTACCATTTGGCCGAGGCGAAAGCGCCCCTTCATCTCACGGGCAATCAAAGACTTCACTTGGGCTGACGCTGTAAATGTTGATGAGGAAATTCTCAATCCAAAATTCAAAGAATATTTCACTATTTATGCAACAGAAGACACCCACGTCACCGGTATTTTGTCGGAGCCTATGCAGGAGGCTTTAATGGAATATATTCAAAGTAGCAAAAAAGATATTTACATTTCCTTTAGAGGTAAGAAAATCTACGCCGCCATCTCCTCTCCAAAAGATTTATTAGAGCCTAACATCCTGCGCTCTAACCTCTCCTTTCAAGAAATGAAGGAGTTTTACGAGGATATCGAACTGGCGCTCCTCATTATACGGGATTTTGATCAGACCCACTAAATCCTACGTCGGTTTAAAGGCAAAATTAATCAAATCAAAGGTCGTAAGAATACCCAACAGATGTTTCTCCTTATCGACGACAGGAATAGCGTGAAACAAATTCTCCCGAAACAAATCTACAGCTTTTGATACGGGATCATCCGGAAACAACGTCACAACGTGCTTAGTCATGGTGTCTCTGACGAGTAGCGAACGCATCAATGCTTTATTGTATTCCTTTATTTTTGAAGATTGAAAAAAGGTGAGGCAATGTTGTAATTTGTAGTAATCACTTTTACTGACGATGCCTACAACTATCAAATCCTCATCGACAACCGGGAGGTGATGAATCGGTTTAGACTCGAATATCTCACTCACCTTCTCCATACTTTCGTTTTGATCTAGAAACAATACATTAGGTGTCATTATTTCCTCGACCTTCGTCGTTAAAACTATCATGAGTTACTCATTTTGGTGATGAAAAACTTATCCTCCACAACTGAGACGCTCCGTTTTATATCGCAGACTTAAAACAAAAGCGAAGTATGTCATGTGTCGTAACCAATCCCAACAACTCTCCGTCTTCTACGATGGGAATAGCATGAAATTTATTAGCAAGAAAAATATCTGCAGCCAACCCTACCGTATCATCTGCGTCAAGACTCATAGGGAATTTGGTCATTATATCCTCTGCTGTAGCATGTAATTGATTCCCCACAATTAAATCATGAAAGCGCTCAATATCCATTCGACTGATAATTCCGACCAGCCTATTGCCATCCGTGACTACCGGGAGGTGGTGAAATTCCATCCTATCAAATATCCCCTTAATTTGTTCGAGCGAATTGGCCGGATGGGCCGTGACCAAATTCTTCGTCATAATCACCTTGATTGCTGTGTCCTTCTTAATCATAATTCTCTTTGTTTTATTGTCACTACCCACCACCTCCTGTTGTTAAACATAAAAGGATAGAGCGATGAATAGCTATGTTTTATACACCAAAAGTAGCCACATTATAGAAAGAGTGGAATGATTAATATCAAGGAGGGTAAATGACAATTATCAGGGCAAAAAAAAATGCCACCCAAATATGGATGGCATTTTACTGGAAAAT
>JALVDO010000004.1 GCA_027008975.1 Saprospiraceae bacterium
CTTCGTAACCCTTTCGGCTGCCTACAAACTATTTGATTCCAACTGGGATTTATCGATTGGATATACCAATTCGACCCAATATTATTACTATAATGCCAGCTTATTCGACAATGCCCATTCGGTAAACGCCAATCTGCATTTTTTTGAGAAACAACGCTGGTCTCATCTCTCCATTGGGCTGCATCACTTGTTTTTGAAGAGAGGCCGGGTGATTTACCGGAGTTTTGCGCCCTTCATCTCAGGATATGCCTCGTATGGTATTCTACATAGGGGTCAAAACTTTATCAATGATCTAAAAATAGAATTTGAGGATGGAACCAATATATCAAAGGCACCATTTTTGGTGGATGACCTTCGTAATAGAACTAACTTCATGCTCGAATTGGAATTGGGGGGCAGAATACAGGCTAAGCGATACTTTGTAGAGTTTGGGGTCAGGTACAATCGTTTTTTGAAGATTATTCCCAATGCCCAAAGTAGAAACGAAAATTCCGAACTCGTCAATACCTTCCTCTATGTGGATGATGATTTCACCTATCACAATTTTGGCTTGTTTATTGGTACCGGGGTTTATTTTTTCAAATCAAGGACAAAAAAATAAATGCGCCTTAGTTTACCCGATATTCCCAACCAATCTCCGCCAATTCCTCAATAAATTCATTATCTGCATGGACTTTTACCTCCTTTGAAATCATCTTCAGGCTGATTTTATTGGTATAATCCAATACATCCATTTTTAGGCGGTGTTTGCCTTTTTTCTTCTTACAGAGCGCATCGAATTGGTTGATTTTTTCCGGCGTAACATCACTCAGTGGTATCCGGATAGTAATGGATTCCATCAATTTATCTGCGATGCCATCCAATAGAGAAATTTCCTTGATTTTGAATTCCATTTCCTCATCGCGCCACGACTTTTGATAATTACCTTTGATAAAAAGTATTTTCCCCTGTTCGAGGAACGGCTTGAATTTTTGGTAATCATTTCCAAAAAGCCTGAATTCGAGCTGTCCGTCATAATCCCGAAGTTCGAACACACCCCAACCGTTGCCATTTTTACTGATTAGGTGCTTGGCGGAGGCTAGTAACCCTGCTATTTTGATGGTTTGCTTGGCTTTGTGCTGTTCAATGTTATTGAGGGAGCAGGTGGTGAAGTTTTTGATTTCCAACTCATAATCATCCAGTGGATGACCGGAAATATATATCCCGGTAACGGACTTTTCCTTGTTTAACTCCTCTATCAGGGGCCAATGGGCATATTTTTCGGGAATACGGGGCTCGGGTATCATGATTTCATCCGTTTCTCCAAAGAGGGAAGTGGCTGCATCTGCTTTTTGGTTTTGGTAAGCATTACCGTATTTTAGAGCGTGCTCGATTAAAGTGTCGTATTTGTCTGTTGGGGTGAAATACTGCGCTCTTTTCAGGCCAAAACAATCCAGACCACCTCCGTAGGCAAGGGATTCCATTACTTTTTTATTGACGGATCGGAGGCTCAGTCGTCTCATCATATCAAATATACTTTTAAAGGGGCCTTCTTCGTCTCTGTTTTGTAAAATAGCTTCGACGGGACCTTCGCCCACCCCTTTGAGTGCGGATAACCCAAAGCGAATTTGTCCCTTTTTATTAACCGAAAAGTCTGATTGACTTTCGTTGATATCCGGTCCGAGTACGGGGAGCTTCATCCGTTTGCATTCGCTCAGGAAGAAAGTGAGTTTGGAGATGTCGCTTTTGTTATTTGTCAATACACTTGCCATGAATTCGGCAGGGTAGTGGGCTTTGAGATAGGCGGTTTGGAAGGCGATAAAGGCATAACAGGTTGAGTGCGATTTGTTGAAGGCGTAGGAAGCGAATGCCTCCCAGTCTTTCCATATTTTATCGAGCTTATCCTTGGGGTGTCCGTTGGAGGTTCCCCCTTCGATAAATTTTGGATAGAGGGCATCAATGATATTTTTTTTCTTTTTTCCCATCCCTTTACGCAGCATATCAGCCTGTCCTTTGGTGAAGTTGCCAAGTTTCTGACTGAGTAGCATTACCTGCTCCTGATAGACTGTGATGCCGTAGGTGTCTCTCAGATATTCTTCCATTTCAGGAAGGTCGTAAGTGATGGGCTTCCTACCGTGCTTCCTATCAATAAAGTCGGGGATATACTCTATTGGGCCGGGACGGTAGAGTGCGTTCATTGCAATGAGGTCGTCAAAAGTTGTCGGGACCAGACTTTTCATGTGTTTTTGCATACCGGGGCTTTCATACTGAAATATGCCAATGGTCTCTCCTCTTTGGAATAATTTGTAAGTTTCCTCATCCTCGAGGTTAACATCGTCCATGATTAGTTCGATGCCGTGATTTTCCTTTATCATACGGACAGCCTCCTTGATGATGGAGAGTGTTTTCAGTCCTAAGAAATCCATCTTCAATAAGCCTGCATCCTCTGCAACGCTATTGTCGAATTGGGTAACGAGCATTCCGGTGTCTTTATCCGCCTTGACGGGGACGTACTTAGTGATTTCATCAGGCGTAATGACGATACCGCAGGCATGAATACCGGTGTTTCGAATAGAGCCTTCCAGCTTTTTAGCATTTTGAATCATGGTGGCGATTTCATCATCGCCCTCAGCTAGTTTTCGGAACTGATAGGCTTTTTCGACATCTTCACCGTTCATTTGGCCTTTTAGCTTTGGATCAATATCATTGGGTGCTAGTACTTTTTTTAGATTGGCTTTTAGGTGAGTCGGAAAAATCTTAGCAACCTTGTCAACCTCGGGTAGTGGAATGTCCATCACACGTCCGACATCTCTCAGTGAACTGCGGGCAGCCATCGTGCCATAGGTGATGATTTGTGCTACTTGATCCTTTCCGTATTTGTCGATTACATAGTCAATGACCTTTTGCCGTCCTTCATCGTCGAAATCAATATCAATATCGGGCATCGACACCCTTTCCGGATTGAGGAATCGCTCAAAAAGCAAGTCGTATTTGATAGGGTCTACATTGGTGATTCCGATGCAGTAGGCAACCGCTGAACCGGCAGCAGAACCTCGTCCCGGGCCAACAGAAACCCCCATTTTCCTGGCGGTGGTAATAAAGTCTTCTACAATGAGGAAATAACCCGGATAACCCGATTTCTCAATGACATCCAACTCAAAGTCTAATCGCTCCCGAATCTCATCGGTGATGGTTCCATACCGGCGTTTGGCTCCTTCGTAGGTAAGGTGACGCAGGTAGGCATCTTGATTATCAAATCCCTCGGGTAGTGGGAATGCCGGCAATAAAATATCCCGGGCTAACTCCAACTCTTCGATTTTGTCAAATATCTCCATCGTATAATCAATGGCATTGGGCAAATCTTGAAAAAGGGTGGACATCTGGTCTTTGGTCTTAAAAAAATAATCCGAGCTGGAAAATTTGAATCGCTTATCATCTGCAATAATACTATTGGTATTGATACAGAGTAACATATCGTGGGGGATGGCATCCTCCTCTTCTATGTAGTGCGAGTCATTGGTTGCGATAACTTTCAGGTTGTATTTTTTTGCAAAGACAAGCAATTGTTGATTAACTTGTTCCTGGCTCATACCACTGTAAATGGGATTGCCATTCCTGTCCTTTCCGATGTCGATATTTTCCAATCCGCGGTGACGTTGCAACTCTATGTAGAAGTCATCTCCGAGCAGGTCAACCCACCATTTGATGAGTTCTTCTGCTTTTTCAAGATCGCCACGGAGGATTGCCTGAGGTATTTCGGCACCGATGCAACAACTTGTCGCAATAACGCCTTCCGAGTATTGCTCTATCAATTCCTTGTCAATTCTTGGGAATTTCCCATATAGTCCTTCAATAAACCCGAGGGATGTTAGTTTACTAAGGTTTTCGTATCCTTTTTGGTTTTTTGCCAGTAATAATTGGTGGTAGCGGTTATCTTTTTCACCTTTTGCTCGTGAAAATGCTTGTTTATGGCGGTCGTCTACAAGGTAAAATTCGCACCCGACGATGGGTTTTAATCCTCGTTTGTTCGCCTCCGATACAAATTTGAAGGCTCCGAACATATTCCCATGGTCGGTCAGCGCAACGCCCTTTTGTCCGTCGCGTTGGGCTTTATCCATCATTGCACCTATCTCTGAGGCGCCATCTAACAAAGAATATTGAGTATGACAATGTAAGTGGACGAAATCGCACATAGTTTTCTATCGTATAGTTTGCAAAAAAACGGGAGTATTTTACCGATGACGTAAAGTAAACAATTTTTATATGAAATAGTGGAATGATTACCCAAAAGTTTTACACAGTACGAGTCATTTTGTAAATAGACTGCTTACGATTATTATTTTGTCACTATAATTTGCACAAAACAAGAAATTGAACGCCCCTATTTGCTATCGCAAGCTGCTTGCTGCGACCTGCGGTCACAATGCGGATGTTGGCGTAGGCTTTCAGCCCCCCAAAGTTAAGACAAAATTACAAAAAACACACCAAACCATAGGTCAAAGACCTACACCTTGATGCGTTTCGCGACGACACGTCGCAACGAGCAGGGGGTTTCAACACTACGAAACCTGAAATATAAAAAATAAAAAAAAGTACTCCTCCTGTTGATGACGTAGCGCTTCTCCCGATATACCTTTTGAATGCAGTCAGAGGCATACTCTGAACTCAAAAAACCAAAGGGTGCAAGCAGAAAATCTCGTTGTGTGGTATATCGCCGTTTGACAAAACACCTAACCCAAATAATCCCATTACCACGCATCGAGATTTCTTTCCCCGTTATACCAATAAAAACACCCAAAACCATTTGTTACCTTATCTGTTATTACCGCCCAATGGAGATTGGGCGGTTTTTTTATCCCTCAATTGTGGTGGCGCCCGCAGGTAGGTAGTTACAAGATAACGGCTGAAAAATAAAATGCCGGATTAAGTTGTTTCATTAGACTACTTTTTGTACCTTTGTTCTATGGCTAAAAAACGAGAACTCTATTTTTTCAAGGACTACTTTGAGGAATTTTATAATAGTCAGACTGAAAAAGTCCAAAAGAAAATACTTTGGACACTAAGGGTGATAGAAGAAATGGACAGAATACCTGAAGTGTACATGAAATATTTAAAAAATACCTCAGGACTTTATGAGATAAGAATTCAGGTTGGAAATAACATTTACAGGATTTTCTGTTTTTTTGACATTGGTAACCTCGTAGTAATTGGACATGGTTTTCAGAAAAAAAGTCAGAAAACACCGAGAAAAGAAATAGAACGGGCAGAACAAATAAAAAGAGAATATTATGAAAGCAAAGGATGAAAATTTAAAAAGCCTTGACCAATTTATTGACGAAAAAATTGGCAAAAAAGGAACAGATAAAAGAGAACAGTTTGAAGCAGAATACGATGCCTTTAAACTTGGCGTTCTAATTCAACAGGCACGTGTAGAAAAAGGGCTTACTCAAGAACAATTAGCCGAATTGGCCGGAACGAATAAATCTTACATTTCAAAATTGGAACGAAATCTAAAAGACATTCGATTCTCAACACTACAAAGAATTATCAATGATGGGCTGGGTGGACACCTTGAAATATCAATTAAACTGTAAGTGAAAAAGAAGTGCGAAAGTTCAACAACAGCCTGCTGGATCCAACATAATCACTAACTTCCCAAAAAAACAAAGTTGCTCGCTGCGACCTGTGGTCGCAATGCAGATATTGGCGTAGGCTTTCAGCTTATCGCGACGACGCGTCGCAACGAGCAGACTGGTTTTTATTCCTCAATTGTGTTGGTGCAGCAGGACAAAAATGGTGTGCTTATAAGTAGTTACTCTCAAAAAAAAGACCGACCTTTGCTCCCATGAGTATATTATTAAAAGTCATCCAATGGTCTTTTCGGGCTTCTTCGGAAATTTTCCCAAAAATGACTGAGCGGCGTGCTTTTTTGATGTTTCAAAAAATTCGAAACAAAAAGATTCGCACAGAGGAACAAGCGTTTTACGCAAAGGCAAGACACTTCAAAATCCCTTACGAAAAGGAGGCGATTGATGCCTACGAGATGGGTAATCCGCAGGGAGAATTGGTCTATTTGATACACGGTTGGGACTCTAACGCCGGCTGTATGGGAGGTGTAGCGGAATTGT
>JALVDO010000005.1 GCA_027008975.1 Saprospiraceae bacterium
GAAACAAGCGGATAATAACAGAGGGGCTGCGTTCCCGCAGCCCCCTGAAATTGAGTTAATTAGTTATTTATCTCCCTTCTCGTCACCATCTCCATCTCCATCGTTATGCTCCTTAGCAGTAACGGCTTTTCCTCCTGCTCCTCCGTCATCCTTTCCGCTTGCATGCATCCAGGCGACGGCTAAATCAAAGTTATCAATTATCTTTTGCCCTTTGTAGGTTTCATCTTCTGCGATGAGCGGAACACCTTTGTCATTGACCTCCTTATGACAAGAGACACACTTGATAGGACCATGGCTTCCGTCCGGATTGAGGGAGGCAGCTTGCTGATAGGTTGTCACATCAATATTCGGCGTAACGGGATACAATCCGTGTATCGACTGGTGGCAAGCCTGACACGCCAATCCTGAGTGTCCTTTTGAATACCTCATTAAAGAATATTTGCCGGGCTGATTGATAGGAAACGCCATTCCTCCCTGCGATTCGGTGAAAGGAGCCTTATGGCAATCTGCGCAATGAGGCTCTCCCGGAGAAAGCCAATAATCCCGACCATGAGTGGCAGCCTCGTATGGAGCAGCAAACCCATTCTGATCCGCATGAGCAGCAGCAGTATTGGGGTTCATATCCAGCATCGATACGAGTATATCTCCATCGCTATCCTTGCTGACAACGGGAGCTCCATCCTTGGTAGCAATAACAGCTATCGCATTTGTCGTACGTCCTTGTTTTGCCGACTTCCAGGTATCTAAGATGGTACCGGTATCTTTTCCGTCTTTGTCGGGCTGAACCTTGGGATCCATATTGGCAACCAATTGGTCCATTGTCCACCCAAGAGATTGCGCAATCTCTTCGAGTCCCTTATCCCTTATTGTATTGTCCGAGTCAGGCTCAAAGGCTTTACCTGCCTGAAGGTTATCATGGCGATACAATTCACGGCTGAGATTGTTGTGGCAGTTGGTACACCAAAGCCCTTTTCCCTTTCCTCCTTCGTTAGAAACATTCTCTTCCAACCATTTCCCAATGGCGTTCAAACCATCTACTGAAGAAGCCAAATCAGCATCTTTCTTAGGATTAGAGTGGACATCTCGCCCTACGTAACATCCCCCGGCAGCATCTCGGTTATCACCGTCAGCATAAGCATTTTTTCCATCGGGCGTGATGGGATAACCCGTCATACTCCTATCAAACCGATGGGATGGATGACATCCCTGGCACGCGGCTGTTCGCCCTTGTGCATCGGGAAGCGGACGGTTAGTCTGGTGTGCGTAGTGGATAGCCTGCGTCAGTGGAGGGATGAGCGTACCATCGGCCGGCGTACCCGGATTTTTCGGATCGAGATAGGCAATCGGGGTACCATCCGGCAATCCCAAATCAGAGTTAGAAGCGTCGTGCACTTCCACCTTCCCATCTTTATAAACAACCTTAGCGCTATTTAATACTCCTATAACATTATCAGCATGACACTTCTGGCATAAGACTGCACCTCTTCCCAAGCGGTTAGAAGAAGCCTCCGGATTGTAATCCTTCGTAAACATAGTACCATGCTTGGCATCGTGAATAGACAGAATGCTTATTCCCGTCCCCTTCAATTGGGCGTACCAATCCGATGCACCGATGGACTTCCAATAATCCTCTTCCGCTTTCACCCGCTTCAATATCTCAGGGTATTGCCCGTTGGCATTGCCACCCCGATGGCAGTTATTACAATTGGGTATATCTATGGGCTCAGTTCCTGTAAAGCTGACTTCGTTCCCCTGCATATCGACTACCGGTTTGTCCGTTTCAGCATCTACCAGCGTAACTCTTGCGACCTGAAAAGGCTGAATGTCCTTTTCCTCTAGCTTTTTTATATCCTGCCCGCCTATCTCTGAATCGAGAAAAGCGGTAAGTGGCAAACCGAGTGCTTCCCAAATACCCGGGTTGGTAAGCATAATCGGAACATTATCCAACACTGGTGATTTAGTAAATACAACCGTCCCTTTTTCGGTAGAATTACGCAAATAACCGGATAATCCCTGGCCGGAAGGTCCTGCATCTTGCGGCACCTGAAGTTTTGGACCTCCTATGTACAATTTTTTGGCATCCTCGGATGTTCCCTCCGGATTTCCGCCTTCCAGATCAGCATAAATGTATAAATGATTCCAATAAGCATTAGCGGCACTCTCTCCTGTCTCGCCGGCATTCCCATTTTTATTGATATCGTAATCTGCGTTCCAATAGACCATTTTACTCCCTTCTGAATAGGAATTATCGTCGAAAGAATACTTCAGGCGATACCGCTTGCCTGTTTTCTTATCCACTAAGATGGTTGGGTCCTCAGGATCATAACCGTCCATTAACTGCGGTTTGTGATCACCCTTCCCTACTTTTACGACCTGTACCTGAATACTGTTGTAGGGTGGTAGAACACAACAATATTCAAAATCAAATCCGGTGCAGTGCATACCCAATTCGTAATTAATAAAAATTCGGAAATCATCCTCTCCGATGGGTTTTACTTCTTTTGGCCCACCACAATTACTCAAAAATAGTAAGAAGGACAGAGCCAATACAAAAAATGTTGTTCTGCTTTTCATAATAATTAGCTTCGTTTTGATGATTAAGTTTAAAACGTTATGTACTTGCAGCAAATTTATAAATTATATTTTATTTTTTAATAAAAACACAACATATTAATGTATTTTAACACCAAAACACGCCATTACATAACCAAAACAACAACAATATCAGGTTTTTATCAGGATAAAAACGCAGTGACACTCAAGTTTTATTTAAGGATGGACTACAAGCGTTCCGGTGTTGTAAAACCAAAACTATCAACGCACAGAAAGTAACCACAGATGGAACTAAATCCACAAAAACAACGTTTCCGTAATATGAAAAACGAAAACAACACAAAAAAAAACAGTAAATTTCTCAGTCTCGTATTGCGGCACAAACCGGAAGTCATCGGTCTGTCGTTGGACGAAGCCGGCTGGACTTACGTCGAAGAGCTACTAGAGAAACTAAATGCCTATGGCAAGACAATCGACCGCGAACTACTCGAATACATCGTAGCAAATAACGATAAAAAACGATTTGAATTCAGCGATGACGGTCTCAAAATCCGGGCAAGTCAGGGACATTCCATTTCCATCGACCTTGGCTACGAGCCACAAATACCCCCGGAAACACTTTTCCATGGGACGACCAGCCAATTTTTGGAACCTATTTTTGCTTCGGGGCTCAAAAAGATGAAACGACACCATGTGCACCTAAGTGCCGATAAGGAAACAGCCCAAAAGGTGGGCAGCCGGCGGGGCAATCCCGTTATTTTGGAAGTCGCAGCTGGAGCAATGCACCGAGCGGGGCATCTCTTTTTTGTCACACAAAACGGTGTATGGTTGACGGACCACGTACCGGCTGAATACCTTCGATAATTATAATTTTCACCGCCACAGCTTCAAAAATATCTTTGCAAACCACTTATTGTCCGATTTCATCACAGAAGTCAGCATTTTATTAGCCTGATTGGCGAAGTCGTGAATGTCGGTCACAACGGTTTTCAGTTCCTTTTCTTCGGGAGTTTCGTCATTGACTTTAGATAATTTTTTCAGCGTCTTAATAAGTGGGTCTAACTCTTTCTTTTTGCGTTGGGCAGTGATGCGCTGCACCATGAGCCAGATGTCTTTCTCGGCGACAAAGTAGTCCTTGCGATGCCCGGAGAGTGATTTTTTGTAAATCAGTTCCCAGTCCATAAGAGAATGCAAATTCATATTGGCGTTCCCTCGTGATATTTTGAGCTCCTCCATAATCTGGTCGGCATTCATTGGCTCCGTTGCAATGAGTAGCAAAGCATGAATCTGTGCCATCGTCCTGTTAATACCCCAATTGGTACCCAATGTGCCCCAGGTCTGGATAAATTCCTCTTTTGCGTTTTTAAACTTCATCAAAAAGTATTGTTCGTCTATTTTGTCAACGATTTTTATAAAATGGAAGTTTTACTATCTGAGCTGATAATTGTTTTTTACCGAAAGAAATAAAGATTTCGTTACCCACCTGTGCATGACTTCTATCAACATATCCCATCCCAATGGGCATACCCAATGAGGGAGACATCGTCCCCGAAGTAACCCTACCGATTTCAGCACTTTTCTCATCCAAAATGACATAATCATGACGTGGCACTCGCCTGGCGCCTTCGAGCTGGAAAGCCACTAATTTCCTCTTGACCCCTTCTTTGCGTTGCTTTATATAAAGGTCTCTATCGACAAAATCACCTTTTTTTGTCTTTGTTATCCATCCCAAGCCCGCTTCGATAGGAGAGGTCGTATCATCAATATCATTACCGTAAAGGCAATACCCCATCTCTAAGCGCAGGGTGTCTCTTGCTCCAAGCCCAGCCGGCATAATATCAAAATCTCTCCCGGCTTTGAAAATGGCATGCCAAATATCCATCATCTTTTCATTGTCAGCATAAATCTCAAAGCCTCCCGAACCGGTATATCCGGTTGCCGACACCATAATGTTATCAAAGCCTGCGAATTTCCCTTTTTTAAAGGTGTAGTATTTCATGCCTTCCATATCAATATCGGTCAACGACTGCAAGGCTTTAACTGCCAATGGTCCCTGTACTGCAAGAATGCCGGTACCCTCCGAAATATTACTCATGCTGGCCTCGAAGTTATTATGTTTACTAATCCAATCCCAGTCCTTCCCGATATTAGAGGCGTTGACAACCAACATATAAGCTCGTTCACCTTCAGCACATTTGTCTTCCGGTAGCCGATAGACGAGCAAATCATCCACAATGCCACCCTTCCCGTTAGGCAGGCAGGAATATTGCACATCACCTATACCCAGTTTCGATGCATCATTGGTTGTTACCTTCTGTATCAACGCCAGTGCTTCTTTCCCCTTGATGATAAACTCTCCCATGTGAGAAACATCAAAGACGCCCACTTTCTCTCGAACGTTTTTATGCTCCTCGTTGATTCCAGCATAGGAGATGGGCATATAATAACCAGCAAAATCCGCCATTTTTGCTCCAAGCTCAATGTGTATTGATGTCAGTGGTGTATGTTTCATATTTTATTTGTTTTGTGTTTATTTTTTATTCCTTGTTCCTTATTTTTTCATTCTAATTCCCTTTCGCCTATTCAATCATTTTTTTCCCGCAAAGGTACGCCCATACGGGCACGCTAAGGTTTCGCCCATACCCATACGGGCGCGTATTGGCGCGGGCAGGCTAAGGAACGCAAAGGGTTATTCACTCACCCAAACCTGAAACCTTCAAACTAATTCAACTCACCGCCCCTCTCTCACCGCTTTTCATTCTAATTCTAATTCTAATTCCCAACCTTCAAACTAATTCAACTCACCGCTCATCTCTCACCGCTTTTCATTCTAATTCTAATTCTAATTCTAATTCTAATTCTCCTATTCAATCATTCCATCACTTCCCCACAAAACGACATCCTCCAATAGCCTCCAGTTTTTTTTCTCCTCCATTGTCGGAATAAAGAAGCGCCGTGGAGTAATCATTTTTTTTATTGTTTATTGTGTAATTAAAGGAGACATCGACATCAATCAATCCTAGATTTTCGATGGGATGAATAGCTCCAATCTTAACATCAACAATTTTGGCACCCACGGGAATACTATCGCAAATACCGTTTCCCATTTTAGTTGTGACATCCTGCACAACCAACTCTTCAAACGATAACCTCTTACCTCCACAAGCTAAAAAAACAAATAATAGTAGAAGTAGAGGATACAAAAACTTAGTTTTAGACATTTCCTTACTTAATTACAACCGATTTAATGACATCCCCCGCTTCTATTCGGTGTACAACATCCATCCCTTTTATAACTTGGGCGAAAATAGTATATTTCCCATCCAGATGGGGAGTGGGAGAATGCGTGATAAAAAACTGGGTACTTTCCGTATCCTTCCCGGCAGAAGCCATTCCTACCCTCCCCGACCGATCATATCGAATCATCGCGGGCTCCGTTCGAATAGTATAATCCAATGCTCCAAAACCATCCCCTCTAGTACAACCACCTTGTATTACGAAATTGGGAACTACCCGATGGAAATTTTTTCCATTGTAAAAGCCTGCTTTCGC
>JALVDO010000006.1 GCA_027008975.1 Saprospiraceae bacterium
CTTTTTTTCGAAAGGTTTTAACTGGTCAACCGGAAATAAGTCAAGAAAAGCGTTATAACTGTTAATATCGGCATCTTTCCCCGGAAACACAAGCAAATTACCGCCTCCATTAACATATTTTTTCAGTTCAAATGCCAGACCGGAAGAGATGGTCTTCAAATCATTCAAAACAATCATATCATACTTTGGGAAATCACCATATTTCAGGGCATTTACCTGTATATTGGTCACATCCGGTAACGCCGCCGAAATGTATCTATTAATTTGTGCATCGTTAATTGCCAAAACGCTAACCTTTTCTGCAACGTGAAAACTCAAAAAATATCGGTCATCAAATTGGATTGGATAATCGGTAATATTAAGTGTTGCTTCATGCCAGCCAACTTTCAAAGGTGTGATGGCAACGGTATCTACTTGGTAGGATTGTGCCTTGATTGACATGGTACCTATTGGACGCGTCTCCCCCTGATAATTAAGAGCCAAGCGCACATTTTCAGCGTCCTCATTGGAATAATTCCTCGCTCGTACCAATAGTTTATTGTGGTTGCTAATCATCTGCACCGGCGCCTCAAACCAAGCGGAGTCAATAGCTATGTTCCGCTCCTGAACGGCCTGTAAGGGTATTAAATTAAGCGCAATCGAAGTGTCAATATCCGTTGTTAAATCGTTGATATTTTTTTGAAAATCAGAAATAATATAAGCGACTTTATTCTCTGATTTATCGAGGCTCAATGCCTGCACCTGACGCTTGAAAACCTTGGATAATTTTTTCACATTAGGCGTAGAAGCTACTTCCTCTACCAATCCGAGTGCATCCTCCTTGTCGTAGAGTCGCTGATGCCTGCCCTCAAAGTCATTGGTCAACACCTGAAATCGAACTTCCGTTGGATAAGAAGCGATAATGTCATGAGCCATTTGCTTTTCTTTTGCCAACAATTTGACATCATCACTCAGGGCATTCATGCTAAAAGAATTATCGACAAAGACACTCACAACCGGTATCCCCTTTTTGGCCAATTGATTTTTGGCAGGGATAAAAGGCTGTGCAAAGGCAAACACGAGAAAAGCCAATGCCAAAAGTCGCATAGCCAAGACGAGCAGATTCCGCAGTTTGGAACGAGCAGAAGTCTCTTCCTTAATCTCCTTCAAAAACTTCGTATTGGTAAAATACACCTTCTTGAAGCGTCTGAAATGAAACAGATGCAGGATAATTGGTATCGCCAAAAAGCCTAAAGCGTATAAAAAAGCAGGATTTATAAATTGCATTTAATCAAATTAAAATTTTCTTCATTAACGAACCTTCACTCCACCGCGATGTGGTGAAATAGGCACCACCTTTTCAGGTATCACAACCGACTCAAAAGGTGTTGGCGTCGTCCAGAATCGAACAGCACTCTCCTCGCCTTTCTTTCCGACAACATCAAAGCACAATTGAAAAATAGGTGTTTTTTTTCTCAAATCAACTCCGCGAAGATTATCTTCAATCCAAACCGAGGTAAGCACCCCTTCCTTAACACGATTCAAACCAAAATCGTTGGCATCTAATCCGGAAAGATTGAAATTTTTTATTTCTTTAAACCTTAGCACCTTCGGATCCCATCGCATAGAATACTGCATGGAGATGACACCCGCCACGCCACTTGCCTGCGCCTGAAGGCAAACCTCCGCGCCGGGAGTTGTCTCCTCTTTGCTAATCCATAGGTTTAGTCCTGGGCCTTCTCCTTCGGCGGCGGCTTCCCCTCCGGCATTTGTTTGTGTTGTTGCCGGAGTCGTCGTTTGTTGGTTATTCTCAGCTATCGGTACTGTCGTTTCTGTCTCTGCTTTTGATGCAGGGTCATTCCCCGACTTAGGATCGTTGTTGCAACTGCTAAAAGTCACTATCATTAAGAGTAAAAATAGAATTTTGTATCGCATGTTATTATTTTGTTTTTTTGTTCCTTGTTTTAATTTCTTTCCCGCAAAGCTCGCTAAGTTTTCGCTAAGGAGCGCTAAGGAGTGTTTCGATTTTGATACTAATTTCGATTCTCACTACTCATCTCTCACTACTTATTACTCACTACTCGTTTCTTGTTTCTTGTTTCTTGTTCGGTGTTCCTTGTTTTTGAGTTTTTGAGCTGTTGAGCTATTGAGTTGTTGAGCTGTTATTGATTCTAATTCTAATTCTAATTCTAATTCTAATTCTAATTCTAATTCCCACTCCTCACGCACGCGGACACATCACAAGGGGCGATAGATTATCTAATAGTATATTCCCGCGCACAACTTTTCCTTCTTCTTCAAAATAAGCCTCAAAGATAATATAATTAATAGGAAATTTTGCAGTAAATTTTATTTGATAGGTTTTCCAAAAAGCATGACGGATTGGTCCGGAAGAAAATAATAATTGTTTTTTATCACAACGGGATTTGCCGCCCCATACCATCAAGCGTATCGGCTGATTATAATCCGCATAAGTTGGAGAACGCGCCAAATCTATGGAGAATTTGTAACACTCATGCGCTTTTAGCGATTGGGAAAGCCGTTGCCCAATACTCTCAAATGAACCGTCTCCTCTCGTAATCAGCCCAACATAACTATCGCCATCGGAAGGCTCCTGATAGACACCCCACACTCCCGGCAAAATATCGGGTGTCGAACCCAATTCGCACGGATGCCAACCGACGGGAGTTACTGCATCCTGAGCCTCTCCCTCGAAACTTCCATTGGTAAAATATAGGGTACGTTCCTGCGCATTCAAGATGACAAGCGCTGAAAATAAAAAAAGTATCAATGCAAAAATTCTCATAAAATTCAATAAAAAAATGTAAAACCTGATTAAAAAATCAATGATATTTACAAAAGTATAGATAATACCAAACATAAATACTAATTTTACCATTTTATTGCCGGAAGCAGGTAAAATGTCAAAGAAATCAAACAATAAATATACTGGAGCAAAACCTAATTACCTCTACACCATCATCAGCATGGCGTTGATTCTTTTTGTTATGGGGTTATTGAGTTTGGTTATTCTACAGGGCAATCAGTTGATAGATACAATCAAAAGCAACGTCATTGTTTTAGTAGAAATAGAAGAAGGCACTAATCAGCGAGCCATTGATTCTCTAGAAATGGCATTAAAAACAATGGACTTTATACAGCCCAACTCCTTAAAATTCGTCAGCAAAGAACAAATAGCCAGGGAGATGGAAAGCGAAATGGAGGAAGATTTAAAGGTACTCTCCATGGAAAACCCCTTTCTAAATATGTTCAACTTCAATCCCAGACCGGACTATATTCGAAGCGACAGTCTGAAAAGCATCCAGCAGCAAATCATGCAACTCCAGTATGTAAAAGGCGCGTATTACAAAGGGAACCTCGTAGAGAAAATATCAAAAAACATAAAAAAACTAACATTTATAGCCTTGGGTTTATCTCTTTTTTTCATCTTTGTAGCTTTGATTCTAATCCACAACACAATACGGTTGGCGCTTTACGCGAATAGGATTCTAATCAAAAACATGCAACTGGTGGGAGCAACTTGGGGCTTTATAAGCAGACCTTACCTGTGGCGAGCTGTTGGATATGGTTTATTAAGTAGCGTAATCGCCTTGGGAGGGTTATATCTGATGTATAAAATAACAGCGTATCAACTACCGCAACTTTACATCTCCGCCCGTCAAGTATTGTACCTCGCCCTGGCGTTGACAACCCTGGGAGTTGCGATTAGTACGATAAGCACCTACTTCGTCGTTAGGAAATACCTCAGGGCAAATATTGATGATTTGTATTAAATTTCAAATAAAATGAGTAAAAGCAGACAAAAAAGTACCACAGGAAGTAAAACAACATCTAAAGGATCTACTACAAGAAGGTCATCTGCCTCCAGTGAAGGCAACGAGCTCCTGTTTGGAAAAGAAACGTATTTGTGGATTTTAGGAGGGTTCGTTTTGGTATTGGTGGGGTTAGCCCTAATGTCGGGAGGCAAAATGCCTGATTTGAACACTTGGGACGACAGCATTATTTACAGCTTCAGACGAACCGTTTTAGCTCCCATTGTTATACTTGCGGGACTTGGATTGGAAATTTACGTGATTTTTAGAAAATAAACCCAATGAGTGAAGCAATTGAAGCCTTAATCCTCGGTATTATCCAGGGATTAACGGAGTTTTTACCCATCAGCAGCAGCGGCCATTTAGAGCTGGCAAAGTACCTCTCTAACGATGTATCTTCCGCAAAAATGAGTATGCTGATGACGGTGACCTTACACGCTGCAACAGCCCTGAGCACCATTGTCGTTTTCCGAAAAGAAATCCTACAGATTATCAGGGGACTGTTTCAGGTCAAGTGGAACGAAGAAAGTCAGTTTAGTGCAAAAATAGTCCTTTCCATGATTCCGGCAGCTATCGTAGGCTTGCTGTTTGAAGAGGAAATTGAGCAGTTTTTCACCCGCCAGATAGTATTGGTTGGGGCGATGCTGATACTCACAGGACTTTTACTTTTTCTGGCCGATCGGGCAAGGACAACCCCAAAAGATGTTTCTTTCGGGCAGTCCATTGTGATTGGAATTGCTCAGGCAATTGCTATCCTGCCCGGCATATCACGATCAGGAGCAACCATTGGCACCTCTGTTCTTCTTGGTATCGACAGAGAAAAAGCAGCCCGTTTCTCTTTCTTAATGGTCGTGCCGCTCATCCTGGGAAAGGTAGCAAAAGATCTGATGGATGGAGATTTTACTACTGCAAACGCACCTGCTCTTCCGCTTACGATTGGATTTGTAGCTGCTTTTGTCACAGGTATTATTGCTTGTATTTGGATGATCAAACTGGTCAAGAATAGCAAATTAAAATATTTCGCCTTTTACTGTTTTGCCGTCGGGCTATTGGCAATAGCAATGGGCATGAGTCACTAATCAATATGAAATTTAGTACAGCAACAGATCAAATAAACTTCAAGGAGGGTGCTTTGTTGCTCATTGACAAGCCACTGGACTGGACTTCCTTTGATGTCGTCAATAAGGTGCGATATGCCCTGCGGCACCGCTATGGTATAAAGAAATTCAAAGTAGGCCACGCCGGCACACTCGACCCAAAGGCAACGGGGCTATTATTGCTTTGTACCGGCAAATACACCAAGAAGCTCGCCGAACTTCAAGGGCTCCCAAAAACCTATACCGGCACCATGAAATTAGGCGCCACCACCCCTACAATGGATATCGAAATGGCAGAAGACGCTCAATTCTCAACAGATCACATCACCCCGGAATTAATCGAGGCAACCCGCCAACAGTTCCTTGGCGAAATAGAACAAATCCCTCCGATGTTTTCTGCAATTAAAGTGGAGGGCGTCCCCTTGTATAAAAAAGCCCGTAAAGGACAAACAGTAGAAGTCAAACCACGTAAAGTGACCATCCACGATTTTCAAATTACAAGATACGAAGGGAATGAAGTCGATTTTATCGTTACCAGTTCCAAAGGGACGTACATCCGGTCTCTCGCTTACGATTTTGGCAAAGCATTGAAAAGCGGCGCTTATCTGACAGCCCTGAGAAGAACCAAAGTCCATCATTACGATGTAGCGGATGCCTGGGCGTTGGAAGAGTTGATTTCCTATATTAATGATAGCTCAATCCAGTGAAAATTTTGGAAAGAGTAAAGGGAGTGCGATTTATGATGTATATTTGTGTTGTTATGAGTTATTTAGCTGCAAGCATAATTTAAAAAGACCATCGAAAATGGCTGAAATATTAGATGAAATAGAAGTAAAAAATAATCGAAAGAGCTTTTCTAAGTTATCTCTGATAAATTCCTTAATAACATTGGGATTGGTGGTTTATCTTTTTTCAAGCATTCCGAAAACAATAAAAGCAAGTGAAGGACTTCCTGAACCACCAATGATAATTGTAATTGCGACTCAATTGCTTTGTTTGACAGGAATAATAATGGTGATATTAAGTTTTAAGAAGAAAGAACCGTCCAATTGGTTTAAATGGACAGGTGCAATATTAAATATAGTGTTGTTTGTGAGCTTACCCCAATCCTTAGGACAATATAACAATAATACTTCGTTAATAAATAATTTCAAAACACACTACAATTTCACCGGTAGTTCAGGGTT
>JALVDO010000007.1 GCA_027008975.1 Saprospiraceae bacterium
GAAAAAAAAGCATCCCAAATTCGGGGCTCCGTCATGCTGATAGGAGCATTGTTGGGCAGGTTTGGCAAAGCCGTTCTACCAAAACCCGGCGGAGATAAAATCGGTAGACGCCGCCTGGATACCCACTTCAACGGTTTGATAAAGTTGGGGGCAGACTTGCGCTTAGATAAAGAAAAAAACATCTACTACCTCGAAGGAAAGAACCTCAAGGGAGCCTACATCCTGATGGAGGAAATCTCCGTCACGGGTACAGCGAATATACTATTAACCGCCGTACTGACCGAAGGCGTGACGACCATTTATAACGCCGCCTGCGAACCCTATGTCCAACAACTTTGCCTATTGCTGAATGCAATGGGAGCCAAAATATCAGGAGTCGGCTCTAATTTGTTGCGAATCCAAGGCGTTGACAAACTCCACGGTGCAGACCATCAGGTACTGCCCGACATGATAGAAATCGGGAGTTTTATCGGATTAGCAGCCATGACTGCATCGGAAATTACCATTAAAGATGCCTCCGTTGACAAATTGGGAATCATACCCGACGTTTTCAGAAAACTCGGCATTCAATTAACGTTTAAGGGAGATGATATTTTCATTCCGGCACAGGAACACTACGAGATTGTCAATTTTATTGATGGTTCTATTCTGACGGTATATGATTCGCCCTGGCCAGGATTCACACCCGACCTCATGAGTATTTTACTCGTCGCTGCCATTCAGGCAAAGGGAAGTGTGTTAATACACCAAAAAATGTTTGAAAGCCGCCTCTTCTTCGTTGACAAACTAATCGATATGGGTGCGCAAATCATCCTTTGCGACCCGCACAGAGCGACTGTCATCGGATTGGATAAAAAATTCCCGCTAAGAGGAATAGAAATGAGCTCCCCCGATATTCGCGCCGGAGTTGCACTACTCATTGCCGCCCTTTCTGCCAAGGGAAAAAGTATCATTCACAATGTCCACCAAATAGATCGAGGCTACGAAAATATTGATGAACGATTGAACGCACTTGGTGCTCAAATAACGAGAATATCATGATTATATACAATGTAACCGTCAAGATAGACAAAGACGTACACGACGACTGGTATCGCTGGATGAAAGAAGAGCATATTCCGGAAGTAATGGATACTTCTTTTTTTGTGAAAAATCAAATGTGCAGGTTGCTCAGCGTCGATGAGTCAGACGGAATCACCTATGCCATTCAATACTACTGTAATAATGAACGGGATTTGGAAAAATACCATCAAACGGCTGCTGCCGAATTACAAAAAAAACACGCTGACCGGTATAAAGACAAATACGTTGCCTTCCGTACTATCATGGAAGTAAAAGAATGATAAAATTTTATGGGAATTTTGTCCCACACCGCATTCTTCCGTACATTTGCAGCAATCAAATTATGTATAAATAAACGCCTTTTCACAATAAAACTAAAAACACATGAACTTTGAATTAACGGAAGAACAAATGGCGGTCAGGGAAGCGGCTAGAGATTTTGCCCAATTGGAATTATTGCCCGGCGTCATCGAGCGGGATAAAAACATGCAATACCCTGCCGAACAGGTCAGAAAAATGGCAGAGATGGGCTTCCTCGGAATGATGGTCGACCCCCAATACGGTGGCGGAGGTATGGATACCGTCTCTTATGTTGTTGCGATGGAAGAAATTTCAAAAGTGGATAGTTCCTGCTCCGTCATCATGTCTGTCAATAACTCTCTGGTCTGTTGGGGTATCGAAAAATACGGAACAGAGGAACAAAAGCAAAAATACCTGCCGAAATTGGCCTCCGGTGAGTGGATAGGTTCTTTTTGCCTTTCCGAACCCGAAGCGGGAAGCGACGCCACAAAGCAACGCACTACCGCAGAAGACAAAGGAGACTATTATCTCATCAACGGTATTAAAAACTGGATTACCAACGGAGGTACATCAAACATCCACATTGTGATAGCTCAAACTCACCCGGAACTCGGACACCGGGGTATCAATGCTTTTATTGTCGAAACCTCCTGGGAAGGAGTCGAAATTGGTGCAAAAGAAGATAAAATGGGCATTCGGGCATCCGATACGCACACCATCATGTATAATAACGTGAAAGTCCCCAAAGAGAACAGAATCGGGGAAGATGGTTTTGGGTTCAAATTTGCCATGGCAACCCTCGCCGGAGGACGCATCGGCATCGCATCTCAGGCGTTGGGAATAGCCGGTGGCGCTTACGAGTTGTCAGTGGCTTACGCTAAAGAGCGAGAAGCATTCGGCAAGCCCATCGCCAACCATCAGGCAATAGCTTTCAAGCTGGCGCGAATGGCAACTGATATTGAAGCAGCAAAGTTGATGGTCTATCGAGCAGCCTGGCTAAAGGACCAGGGTGAAGACTTCAATTCTGCCAGTGCGATGGCAAAATACATTGCCTCCGAAGTCGCCATGAAGCACACGGTCGAAGCCGTCCAAATACACGGTGGTTACGGATACGTAAAGGAGTACCACGTGGAAAGACTGATGCGGGATGCAAAAATCACGCAGATATACGAAGGAACTTCCGAAATTCAGCTAATCGTTATTTCGAGAAATATTCTAAAGGGGCAGCTTTACGTAAAGTAATGTAAAAGACCCATATACCATTATTAATGAAGGGAACCATCCAATTATTCAAAATTCAAGGCATTCCGATATGCGTACATTGGTCGTTCTCCTTTGTGTTGGTTTGGGTATTTTTTACTGCTTATTCCTACGAGACGGGGCTGAATTCGATGTTGCTAAAAATAAATGCACTCTCGATTTTAACCCTGTTTTCCATCGTTATTCTCCATGAGTTGGGGCATGCCCTTGTCGCGAGGCGCTTGCATATTGCAACCACCAAAATCGTACTACTGCCACTAGGCGGCGTAGCGATGCTCGAAAATCAATCATTTTCACCAAAAAAGGATTTGCTTATATCTCTGGCAGGACCGATGACCAATTTTGCACTGGTATTGCTCTTTCTCCCTCTGCTATGGGTATTCCCCGAAAGTGTGATTCATCAAATGGTGGAAGTCGTTCTACACCCGCAGCATCCCCTCATCATGGTGAGTCACCTCAATAGCTTTCAGTGGTTCGTCTTTCTGTTCATCCTTGTCAATTTGAGCATTGCCGTCTTTAATCTGATCCCCGCACTACCGCTGGATGGAGGGCGCATATTGAAGGCAATACTTGCGATGCGAATGGAAGAGTTATCCGCCGTTACCTATACGGTTTGGATCGGGAATATTTTGGCACTTGCCGTAATGACTTATGGTTTTTGGACGGATCACTTTTTGTTTATTGTACTTGGGGCTTATGTGATTGCCACATCTTCCGGCATCATCAAAAGGGCAAAAATATTGGAAATATTAAAAAAGACAACCGTCGGAGAAATACTAATTCCAGTCGATGATTTTCTAAGAGCAAATGGACAAAACCCCAATGAGGAAACCTGGAATTTCAGCGATGCACCTTACGATATATCCACTTCCACTCCCCTCAATGTAGCCGTTGATTTAATGCTAAAAGAAGACGTACAATTTATCCCCGTAGCAGAAGATGGTGAAGTGAAGGGCATTTTGTCGCTTAGTGTGATTAATACCTTTATCGGCAGGTTCTAATACACCACCACCTTCTCCCGATACAATATCCCCCCTTTAGCCTGATTATCCGACTTTACTACCAAGAAATAGACCCCGCCCGGGAAGTCCCTCAAATCCCAGTCCTGTGAAACAACTCCTGTCTCCATCTTCTTTTTTTGGAGCAATCGCCCTTGGATATTGTAGAGGTAAGCAGTGGTTTGTGCACCGGTATCCAGCACGTAATGGAAATAAAACTGCCCATCGGTCGGATTGGGAAATAAACGGGTATTGTGCAGGGGTGAATCCTGAAATTCGGTATTTGCCCGGGTGACGACCACTGTATCACAATGCGTATCACTCCCCGCTAGATTGGTGGCGGTAAGGCACACCCGGTAAGTACCGGTAGCCTTATAGGAATGCACCGGGTGTTTCTCATGGCTGGTCTCCCAGTCGCCGAATCTCCAAAGATAGGCATCATCGGGTACGGTGTACATCGTCGCCTCCGGAGAGAAGCGGGTGGCATTATAAAAATCGACTTTATAATCTTCTGTGCCATCCTGTACATACTCGAAGTCGGCAATAGGTGGAGGATTGTCGATACCGAGGGTGTCCGACGGGCTGCCGTCGAGAGGGCCGAGCCCGTAGTAGGGGTAATTGGGCATGGTGTAAATATTCCATGAGGGGAGCTCTATCCCATGTTGCTCAACTTCACACGCTATCCCCTTTTTATTCGGGTGATGGATAATATGTAGATGCTTGGAGCCGGCAGGTGGGCTGATGTATATTTTGCCATCGGGGGCAAGTCCTGCTAAAAAAAACCATGAGTTACCGTATTGCATATCATCATAAAATCCATCATACTCCGCTACCAGTACCTTGCTTGCTTCGATGTCCTCCGCTTCCAGATCATATTGAAAAATATGTGTAAAAGAGGTAATATAAAGAAATCTCGAATTTTCTGATATTGCCATACCTGCTAAAACTGCCGTAGAATCCTGATTTATTACCAACTGATCATTACTCAACTCACCGGTCTCACGGTCAAAATCAAAAATGGAGATGTATTGGGATTCGCCAAACCTTGCATAAGAAAAATGAATATATTTATTCCCGTTAGCTGTAAAATATGATTGGCCTACACCACTGGGAATCATTTCCCCTGACCGTATTTTATCTTTACCAATCACTCCTTCGGGAGTTAATAAAAAACGGTAATAACTATCTTGGTTGAATTCATGAACAAAAATCCACCAATCTCTGCCATTTGCATGTCTATTAGAGGTGATTTTCCCTAAACTTAAAGTATCCTCTATCAAAATAACCTCTTTGTCTGTAATTTTACCTAACCCGGCATTCTCTTTCATGTCAGCAACAGCATAAGTCAAGGAGTAAACTCTTGTTGCATTAGCACCAAATTCAAAAGCCCATGTTCGTTTTTCATAAAAAATAAAATATTTATCCTCTTGCTCAGGAAATGGCAAAATAAGTGCCCCTTGGTCTATTACATTTCCGGCCTCCACCCACCCATCCGTATATACGCCGTAGTTGATTCTTCCCCCATTCTGAAGGGTATCATGGGTAGCATTAGCAATTGCGATGCCATTGGTGTAAAGCAAAAGGTTACCGGAAGTATCACAGATGCTGGCATTGGTTATATCCATTGGAATCATACGATTTACTTCAATCACCTTCACAGGCGAAAAAGAGAAATCCAGTCGCGCTTTTTTCCCACCGAATTGCCATATATTATCGCGTTTTTCGCGTTGGAAGACCTGCTGGGCAGGTGACAATATCGGAATCAAAAGGAGGTAAATCAGGAATATCTTTTTCATTTTTTTGAGTTTGCACAAATATACCTGTTTTTCTCAAAAAACAGGCTCCACCTCATACCCTGCTTGTCGCAAAAGGTAAATCACTCCTTTTTCTCCACCGAGATGCCCGGCACCAACAGCAAACAAAGTAGGTTGTTTTTTCATCATTTCCCCCATGATTGGAATCCAGTTTTCATTCCGGTTGGCGAGCAGGTCTTCGCCTATACCCATCATCTCGGGCGAATCGACATCCATCATTTCCTGCATGCCATTGATGTCCTCCTCCAGATAAGTGGCGACCATTTTTTGCAGGATATTTTCGCTAGTGGTATCGCCCACCTCGTGTACGGTATGGAGCAACATTTCAGCTTGTTTTTGGAGTGGAATTTGATCGAACAGGCCAATCTGAAACTCCATGGTTTCAAGCCCATCGACCTCCTTTTTCTGCTCCTTGCAAAGCTCGAAAATCTTCAGTTCATAGGAGACGGTATTTTCTTCAAATTCACCACCGGAGAGCGCTTCCGGATCCATCATACTCAGGAAGGCGGGTTTTATTTTTTTCATCATAAACATAGGAAGTTGCAGGTCACCTTTTTTGAAAAATGCTTCAATCTCCCGATACTCCTCCGGACTGACCAAATCTTCCAGCGTAGAATCTCCGGGCATCATGATTTTATTCATCAAAGAGAGTGCCGCAAGCGGATTGCTCATATCTTCCATATTGATTTCAAAAGTCACCTTACTCACCTCCGAAAAGGCTTTTTTCAGCTTGGGCTTCAGAATAAAATCAGACTCCTCAATCAGGTGTATGGTTCCAAAAAGGTAAGAGGCAGAATCGAGTCCATTGCCCGTTATCTTCCACAAAAGGGATTTTTCGGTGGGTATAACAGCTTGCTCGGATTGGGCGGCAGCCGTCGTAAAAGAAAGCCCCGCGACTAAAATAAAAAATAAAAAACGCTTCATTGAAATATAAAATTAACATTCATTCTTCTTGAACGAACCACGAGTCTAACGGAAATATAGAGGTATTTGTTTTGAAAGTCCGCAATTTACATTCGCCTACATACCACAAAAGGAGCTGTTGGCGTTTAAGTGAGAGTTTTTCTAAATTTCTAAGTAACAGTAGCCAATTTTCGGAATGCTGTTTATAAATTACCGAAAAGGTAACAAACACAAGAAAAAAATGATAAAAGTAAAAAATTTCACAAAAGGGCTATTCATCGTCTTTTTCATCGGAATGATAGCCCCCCTTTCAGCACAAGAGGGCTGGGAAGCGGGTCCGTGGATAGGAGGCGTCCATTATTTTGGCGATTTAAATACCAATTTCAAATTAAACAAGCCGGGAGGTGCCGGTGGATTTAATGCTCGATATAATTTCAATAATCGGGTCGGAATAAAATTCATGGCGAGCTATGGCGAAATCAGTGGTGACGATGCCCTCTCGGATAATATCTACGAGCGAGCACGAAACCTCAGTTTCAAATCCATCATTGTCGAGGGGAATACCCAGTTGGAGTTTAATTTCCTACCCTACACACACGGGAGTAAAACCGAATCCTTCACCCCCTATGCCTTTGGAGGACTGTCGATTTTTTACTTTAATCCCATCGCAGAATACATGGGGGTGGAATACGAGTTGCGCCCGTTGGGAACAGAGGGACAATTTAAAGGAGAGGAATATTATAGCGTAACAGGAGCAGCATCCTTTGGCATGGGGTTAAAAGTAGATCTATCTTATCGCTGGTCTGTTAATATCGACTTGGGTGTTCGCACAACCTTCACCGACTACCTCGACGATGTGAGCACAACCTATGCCGACCCTAGTGACTTGAAGCGCAGCCGGGGAGAAATATCTGCCATTTTAGCGGATCGTTCTATTATCATCGAAGGGGTCAATGATGGAAGTTTAAGTGCCAAGGGGCGGCAAAGAGGCGATAATACTAGTAAGGATGCATATGCCTTTCTAGGGGTCAGCTTAATGTACTATTTTGGAGATGTAAAGTGCCCTAGAATCAGCCGTCCTTAGTAATTATCTTCATTTTAGAGGGGTGGAAACACAAAAAAATTGCAAAAAAACCTAAATACCCGTATCTTCGCCGTTTGAAAAAAATAGGTAACTACTCAGGTGTGCCTGTTTTCTGCCTGAAAACAGGCACACCTGAGTAGTTACAAAAATAGAAATCAGAGGATGAGCTTGAAAAATAACACAAAGTATTCAGAATTGTACAATGAGAAAGGGGAAAAATTGAGCCCCATTCTCCCTGAAAACGTAAAAAACTACTTGATTGATATAGATGGTACCATCTGTGACGATATACCCAATGAGGAACCCGAACGAATGAGTACCGCATTGCATTACCCCGACGCACTGGAGATAATCAACAAATGGTATGACGAAGGGCATATTATCACCTACTTTACGTCCCGAACTGAAGCACACAGAAAAATTACAGAGGCATGGCTAAATAAAAAAGGCTTTAAGTATCATGGTCTTTTAATGGGAAAACCGCGGGGTGGTAACTATCATTGGATTGACAACCACATCGTAAAAGCAACGCGATTTAGAGGTAAATTTACCGATTTGGTTATCGAGACCAAAGAGATTGAGGTGTTTAAGGATTAAGAGGAGGACACGGTGAGTTCGAGAACTCACCGTGTCCTCCTGAAAAAAGCATCTACATACACACTAAAATTAAATCGCATGTGCCGTACACTATCTGCATTGCTCCTCCTTGTCGCTATGTTGACAAGTGGTTGCATCAACGACTCCGCTACTAGTACCAACAATACAACGCCCCCTAAAGCACACCCTTGGAAGAGGACTGCGAATGAGGTCATCATGAGAGTCGACGATGAACCTGATCGCCTTAATCCCCTTTTGGCAACCAGCGGTTATGCCCGTCAGGTAATGGAACAGATATTCCAAACCATGGTCAACCTAGACCCTTATTCACTGGAGTTAACCCCACAATTGGCTGTAGCCCGCCCTAAAGTCGAACAAATTACGGAAGGAAAATTCAAAGGGGGCTTAAAGTATACCTTCGAAATCCAGCCCGCCGCAAAATGGGATGACGGAATCCCCGTCACCGCCGCCGATTATATTTTCGGACTTAAAGCTGTGATGATTCCCACTTTAAAAACAGAACGTCTTCGCCCATACCTCCAAATTATCAAGGACGTGCAGGTAGACCCTAAAAACCCTAAGATTTTTTCCGTATTTACCGCCGAGCAAACCTTTAGTAGTGAAGAAATAGTGGATGGAGCTATTTCCGTCATGCCGGCACACCTATATGACGAAATGGGATATTTATCCGGCATCCCATTATCCGATTTTCTCGATAGCAGAAAAATTGCAAAACTCGCAAAAGAAAACGATGACATCAAAGCATTTGTTCGCTCATTCAATTCAATGAAATTCTCACGCGACCCCCAACACATTTCCGGCTCCGGTCCTTACAAGCTTGTCCAATGGGAAACCGGACAAAAACTCATTCTCGAAAAGAAAAAAGACTGGTGGGGAGATGCACTCGCAGATAAATATCCCGCATTGACAGCGTTGCCTGACAGACTAATATACAAAGATGTTTTAGAGGATGCAGTGCTGAGTTCCCTTGTCAAATCGGAAGAAATTGACGCCCTTGCCGACATTTCGCCCAAGGACTTTTTAAGCCTTAAAGAAAATAACCGGATTGAGGAACTATACAATTTTTACACTCCGGAAAATCTGGCACTCTACTTCATGTATCTCAACACAAAAGACCCTAAAATAAGTGACAAAAGGGTAAGAAAAGCGCTGGCACATACCATCAATATTGATGAGATGATTAAAACGCTTCTATCCGGATTTGGAACGAGAACAGCGACTCCCGTACACCCTAAATCCCCCTATTACAATAGCGACTTACCCCTGATTGATTACAATCTAAAAAAGGCAAAACAGCTCCTTACAGATGCGGGCTGGGAAGATACCAACAATGATGGCACCGTTGATAAAATGATTAATGGCAAACGGGTAGAGTTGATTATCCCCATTCAGATAGTCGGAAAGAGTAGCAGGCAAAAAAGCATGGTACTGATGCTTCAGGATGATGCCAAACAGATTGGAATGGGTATCGAGATCGTCCCGCTTGAATTCAACGAGCTAAAGGGGAATACGCGAAGCGGGAAATATACAGCCGCCATCGCCGGTCGAACCATCGATCCACTCAATTGGAATCCCATCCAATCGTGGCATACCGCTTATGATAATCGGACGGGATTCGGCAACGCAGAGACCGATGCACTCATCGAAAAAATCATGCACACAACCGATGACAAAACGCGTTATCAATTGTACAAAGAATTACAGGCAATTATCTATGACGAAGAACCCGAAATATACTTCTTTGTACCAAAAGGGAGAGTTATCATTCACAAGCGTTTTGACACTAAACCAACAGTCGTACATCCCGGATATGTGCCCAATTACTTTAAGTTGAAGAAGTGATGCTTTGAAAAAGGCTCCTCCCCGATAATATTTAAAATTTTAAAACGTTTTTTTTAGACTTTGGTGTAACTATGCCTACTTTTGTCGCTCGTTACCTTCTTAAGCTCGTTTTACTTGTAGCAAAAGCAGCAACTAAGCGACTTGGTGCATCTTCTTAAACAACTAGTCTAATAAAAAATATATAATGATAAGGCAATTTATTTCATCCCTATTCCTATTGCTTCTCTTCTCTACCGTATTATCGGCACAGATTCCGAATAACATTATTTTGGAAGGACGATTGGGAAAGCCCAACCCGGAAAAAGGTCTTTGTGGTGAAGCAGGCACCATCACGTTTGGAACGTTGACAGGTCAAAGTAATGACGTGTCTCCTGATACAATCTTCTTGTGCTTCGGCGATCAACTCCCGATTATGCACAATCCGGATGCAGTGTTTAACGACCCCGATGACTCAACCATTCCCGGCATCGGATACGCATATTATGATTGTCCTCCAACCATTTCCGGTCCTGACATCGCGACCATTTTAACGGATCCTTGTATTAACCACGAGGATCAGGTAGGAAATCCCCAGACGGAGGGGATATGGATTTTCACAGGAGCAGATCCCAATGGCGACATTACCCTCGTCAACGACGGTAGCGTACAGGCTGCCTTTAATAATGGCAACTCCGACACTTACCAGACTTTTTGGTATGCGCCTATCACCCTTGATAATTTTAATACCCAAGCATTTGAGGTGGATGGAAATGGAGTAGTGGGCAGTTGTGTGGATGTAAGTATCGATCAGGCTTTTTACGTTGTTTACTTAAGCCAAATAAAGATATCCGATATTAATACTTCTGTCAGCGGTTCGGGATGTGATGGATCCTTTGTGGTGACCGGCGGGTTGCCCCAAATGGATAGTGGGGAAAGTTACGACATCGATATTAGTTTGAACTCAGATCCCGAAGTCAAGGGCGTTATTACCGGTACGCCTAATAATGGAAACACCGTACCCTTCCACGTTCCGCAACCGGGCGTTTACACCGTAACGGTAAACGATGGGAAAGGCTGCGGACTGACGTTCAACGTTGACATGGCAGGATGTGAAGCAGTCACTTACAACTTACCCATTCAAAATGTTCCTCCCGGTACAACCACCTGTGTGGAAATCACGGTCGATAACTTTGTTAACGTAGAAGGAGCACAATTTTCTATCCATTGGGACCCGACAGTAGTAGAATACAGTTCGATAGGCAACGTAAACCCTAACTTTGCAGACTTGGGAATCGCCAACTTCTTTTCGCCCGAACCGGGCATTTTGAATTTCTCATGGAATTCGGGTAATCCGGTAACCGTCCCTTCCGGCGACTTCTTATTTGAGATTTGTTTCAATGTGATAGGTAATATCGGAGACGTTTCGCCTGTCACTTTAGAAGATATTCCACCTAACCCCATCGAGACAACTGGAAACATCAACGGAGAAAGTGTATCCCTCGGAGTCATTGTCAACAGCGGTATTATCATTGTATCCACAGAATCTTTATTCGTTTTTATCGAGCAGGATAGTGTTACCTGCCCCGGCGACATGGATGGCTCATTGTCTATAACAGTTGCTTCCGGAACAGCACCTTATCAATATTCATGGAATACGGTTCCTGATAACGGCAATCCGGCAAGTGCTCCAATGACAATCCCTGTTTCAGGAGGCACGGCGGTCATCAATAACCTCGCCATTGGCTCCTATCAAGTCACTATTACCGATGCGACTATGCCTACCGCCAATATCCGGGTGGATACTGTAGATGTTTATGGCCCCCCTTCTTTGGGGGTCGCAGTTGTTCGGACAGCACCATCCTGCGTTGGAGAAAGCGACGGAACTGCCTGGGCAGAAGTCAACCTCGCCGACGTAACGTATTTGTGGAATAACGACTCGGTTAATGACACCATTTATAACCTGTCAGCCGGCTTTTACGAAGTTACCGTAACCGACTCCTTCGGCTGCTCGGTTCAGGGCAGCGTGACTCTATTCGACCCTCCCGCCATCACCATTGACGAAAATAACTCTCCAAGTACACCGGCGAGTTGTAGCGGAGTAGCGGATGGCTCATTGACCATCGCCGCAGCGGGGGGGACATCAGCCACCGGCAATTATTCTTACCATTGGGAGGATGCAAATGGCAATGTCTTATCGGATGCCACTAACACCACCGCCTCTACCGTTTCCATGTTAGAGCCCGGAGAGTACTTCGTTACCATTACCGATGACAACGGATGTACCCACGCCGTCAGCCGGACGGTTGGTGCGGCCAAAGAATTAACCATTAATGAAGCTATAACAAATGTAAGTTGTAACGGCTTATTTGATGGACAAATATTTGTCACCGGAGTTAGTAGCCCGTTGTCAGACCCACCCTTTACATTCACTTGGGAAGGTGGTGGAACTCCTATGACAACCAGCCCGACCAGTACCTTATCCGGACTAGGAGCGGGCACCTACTCCGTAACAATGACGGATAGTTCCGGTGCAGGATGTCAGACCTCAAAAACGTTTGAGGTCACAGAGCCTGAACCACTGACCGTTGCACTCGGTGAGTTGACAAATGAGACTTGCCTTGTAGGTAATGATGGTAGTGCAACGCTCATCGTTAATGGAGGAACGCCTCCTTACTCTTATAGTTGGGACGAACTTCCCGGGCAAACCGATTCGATTGCAACCGGACTGCCGGAAGGTTTATACCATTTTAATGTTTTGGACAATAACGGTTGTAGCAATAGCTTTGAGGTAAATATATCAGCTCCTGTTCACCCTATGATTAATGCATTTGATGATACATCGGTTAGCTGTTTTGACAGTCAAGATGGTACTTTGACGATTATCGCCTCTCAGGGTTCTGCACCAATTGACTCCTACACCTGGTCAACGGGTGATTCAGGACAAACACTTACTTCTTTAAGTGATCTAAGCCCTGGAATGTACATCGTGACGGTAACCGGAGAAGATTTTTGTACGACTATAGACACGGCTTTTGTCACAGCACCCGACCCACTGGTTATTGATAGCCTTGTTCTCGTTTTACCATCATGCCCGGGTGTCAACAACGGGATGATAACCGCCTTTGTGAGCGGAGGTACACCCGGTTATATGTACACGTGGTCAACAGACCCCAACAATACAACAACAAACCCCGTGTTAGCGGGAATTGAAGATGGAGATTATCAAGTAACAGTAACGGATTCAAACGGCTGTACGCCAGTGGTGGGAAGCATCAACCTGCCTGACCCGCCGGCTATCGTCATTACGCTTTCAAATGAAGTAGGCGTCTCCTGTCCGGACGACCTAACCTGTGATGGACAAGTAACAGCAACGGCCATGTATAGTGACGGTTCTTCAGGTAATTTCAATTTCGTTTGGCCTAATGGAGACCAGGAGTTAGGCACCAACACCTCAACCGCAACTCAATTATGCCGTGGCGATGGGCAGGTATTATCTGTCTCAGATGGAGTCTGTGGAACGAACATCGAAATTAATGTGGCAAGCCCTCCGGAGATCAATATCGGAGTATCTCAAGAGCGCCCTAGTTGTAACGGATTATCAGATGGCATCATCACCTTGGAGCCTACCGGAGGAACGGGTACTTTCACATTCCAATGGCAGGGACAAAGTGAGACCTCAAACGTATTGAGTGGTATTCCCGCCGGTGATTATACTGCAATACTGACCGATGCCAATGATTGCGTCTATACGCAGGTCGTAGGCCTAACCGAACCGGTAGCTTTAGACATTGAAGTTGACTTAGCGAACAGTACCCCAAATGTCTCCTGTAATGGGGATGAGGACGGTGTCATCACCGTTGAATACAATAGCACTGACGACATCAATCCGATAGGGCCCAATCCCTTTACCTGGTCTGATAATGTCGCTCCTTCTTCCTCATCCGTCGCCTCCAATCTTCCTGCAGGAACTTATGGCATTACCATCACGGACACCAAAGGGTGTACCGATGAGACATCCTTTACCATTTCAGAGCCGGCACCAATCGTGTTTACCGTTGAACCCCCGGAGCCACCACTTTGTCACGGAGAGCAAACACAGGTATTCATTGAATCCGCATCCGGTGGCACCGGACAAAACCCGGAAGACTACCAGTTTATGATTGACAACAACGGACTGACATTTCCAATTTCGATTGGGACGCCCATTTTTGCAGGAGAGCATACCATCGCTGTTTTGGACCCCAATGGTTGCCAATCGGAACAAACAATTAATATTTCGGAGCCGGCAGATTTAATCGTCACTTTACCCGCCAAATTGGTTATCGAATTGGGTGATACCCTCACTAGAATGAATCCTATTGTAAGTGGTGGAACACAACCTTATGAATCCTATCAATGGACACCATCCGATTTCCTATCTTCCGATACAACCTTGAATCCTTTTGTCAATCCCACCGGAAATCAGGATTTTGTATTTACAGTTGTGGATGCAAATGGATGTACGGAGCATGCGAATATTTACGTAGAATTAGATGCCAACAGAAATGTATTCATCCCCAACATTTTCTCTCCGAATGGGGATGGTCCGAATGATGAATTCCGAATTTTTGCCTGCCGGGGCGTCCGTGCTATCAAGTCTGCCCAGGTATTTGACCGCTGGGGCGGAATGGTCTTCAACAAACAAAATATCGCTCCTGCCTGCGAGGGAGGAAGCATCCTCTGGGATGGACGAGTCAATGGACGCCTCGCATCACCGGGAGTCTATGTTTACCTTATAGAAGTAGAGTTTATGGACGGCATAACACTACTTTATCGAGGAGATATTGCAGTCTTGCGATAATTTGAAAAACAGCCGGATTGCCCTGATAATCCGGCTGTTTTTTGTAATATATTTGTCCAAACTATGATTTTGACCTCGAAAAAACGAAAATTTTGAGCAATGAGTTTGCCAAATAAATAATTCAAAGTATATTGAGGTTTGAAAATAAAAAAATGTTTATGAAACTGAAATTTTTACTATTTACACTACTTGTACTTTTTGCGGGAGCGGGGTTCGCCCAAGAGACCCACTTTACACTCTATGATATGTCCCCAATGACATTAAATCCCGCACAAACAGGTGCTTTTTTCGGTACGGCGCGTATTGGAGGGCTTTACCGTAATCAGGGATTTGCCATTAGTGATTTAAAAGCGTATAGTACGCCCTCTATTTATGTTGATGCACCAGTTATCAGGGGGTTTAGAGACCAAGACTGGGTCGGTGTCGGAGGTGCTTTCGTAAGAGATCAAGTGGGTATCCTCAAGCTCGTCAACACCTACTCCCTATTATCCGCCAGTTATCACCTTGGATTGGATAAAAAGGGAAAAACAGTGCTGACGCTCGGTATTCAGGGCGGAGGTGTTAGTCGAAAGGCCGTTCAGGTAGGACGAGCCGGTGGAGTCTTAACAGAAGAGCAAATTGAAACGGTAAATGGAGGTGGCGGTCTTTCAGAGCCAAACGATCCGGTCTATAACCAATTAGGAACAAGTCAACAAGATAAAAAACAAAAATCATTTTCTGACTACGCCGTCGGTCTAATGCTCAAGAGCAAGTTCGATAAAGAGAGCCTATTTGAGGTTGGTTTTATGGCAGGACACGTTTCCAAGCCTCGTTATACTTTTAAACAGGGAAGTGGGGATGCCGATCGCAAACCCCTCCGACTTGGCGCACACGCCAGGCTGAGCATGCCACTGAACGAGACCTGGAGTATCGACCCAACGGTTTACTACCAATCACTGGGCAAAGCAAGTGAAATCCTGATACAAGGATGGGCAGGGTATAAATTAAACCCCACCACAAAGATTAACTTCGGATTGGGATATCGCGTTGGCGATGCCATGAATGTACTGGTTGGCGCACAAATAAAGGATATAAAACTGGCATTGGCTTACGATGTGACGGTTTCCTCTAAGAAATCGCTCAACAAAGGTAACGGTGCCGTCGAGTTGGCAGCTTATTACATCCTGAAAAAGTATAAAAAGCCGGATGTCAAGCCTAAGATTCTCTGTCCAAGACTCTAAATGATAAAGAATGAGCAAGCCTCATTTTAATCAAATTTTGATTTCAAAAAATAAAAAAATAAAAATGCAAAATAAGTTAATCACGCTATCTATCGCACTATTGGCAGCCTTCTCAATGAATGCCCAGCCAATTAATGATTCTGCTTACGACGTATTGATTAAGTCGGCGGAATTGGCAGTTCAGAATTACGATTACTACAATGCGTTGGATCTTTATGAGAAAGCTTACGAGCAATCCGAAGACAAGACGTTATTGGTACCCATCGCAGAGCTGCAATACAACCTGAGGGATTACTATCGCGCATCGAAAAAATACCGCCAACTACTCCGGCGGGACAAAAAAAATGAGTACAAAGAACTACGCTTTTACTATGCCCGCTCTCTCAAAATGATTGGTAACTACGACGATGCCATACAGGAGTTCAACCGTTTTATTGATGAGACAGACGACCCTAAAATGAAAAAGTTAGCAGAGTTGGAGGTAACGGGAGCTGAAATGGCGCTGGTCTTACCCGAAAACCCAACAGGTGTTGCTATCGCCAACTTAGGTCGGGATGTCAATTCCCCCCTATCGGAATACTCTCCTGTACTAGAAGGTGGTGGCTTGTATTTCGCCGGCTTTGAAAGGAAACGCAAGGAAGCAATGGACGTCGAGGAGGATGGAGAAGATGCCAGAGTCCACATCTTCAAAATAGAAAAGAAAGATAAAAAACGCTGGGGAAAACCCGTCGAATTAGATGAAAAGATCAATCGCCCCGGGTATCACTCTACAAATGTAGCTTTCTCCCCCGATGGCAACCGAATGTTCTTTAACCGTGCTCAGGTATTGGGCAACATCCTGAATTCAAGTAAAATCTACATGAGTGAAGGCGGTGACGGTAACTGGAAGGCAGCTGTCGAGGTAGAGGGTGTCAATGGTGATTACATCGCCAAACACCCTGCCGTTGGCGAGTTGTTCGGGAAGGAAGTGTTGTTCTTCGTATCCGATATGCCCGGAGGACACGGTGGAGACGACCTGTACTACGCGACTTATCTCGGTGGTGGTAAGTATGACACACCCGTTAATCTCGGTGAAAAAATCAATTCTGAAGGCAATGAAGCAACGCCTTATTACATCGATGGAACGTTGTATTTCAGCTCCGATGGATTCCCCGGAATTGGGGGCTATGATATTTTCTACACGGTCTGGAATGGCAGTAACTGGAGCGAACCGAAAAACATGGGTAAGACCTTCAACTCACCAGTGGATGATTTGTACTTCAGGATGTCACCCGACGGCTACACCGGCGTGCTGACCTCCAACCGAATTGGTGGCCGGTCAGCTCACGGAAAGACCTGTTGTGATGATATCTATGCTTTCGAAATCCCTCAACTTTACACCAATTTGGTAGCAGGGGTATTCACAGAAAAAGTAGGGAAAGTGAAAGCCAAAGGACTCAAAGGTGCAACCGTTACGCTAATCGAAACAGTCGATAATACCTTTGGCACCCCCATTTCCAAGACAAACGATAAGGGAAATAGATTCGAATTCGGATTGGAATTTGATAAGCCATATACCTTGATTGCTGAAAAGGAAGGTTATTTTCCTGACACCATCACCTTCAATACAGTTGGGCTGACGGAGTCCAAGACCTTTGAAAAGCGGTTTTATCTAAAGAAAAAGCCTTACGTTGCACCTCCACCGGAGTTTGATACCATCTATACCGACAAACCTTTTGTATTGGATAACATCCTTTACGACTTCGATAAAGATTTGATTACCCAACAGGCGGAAATCGACCTAAACGCTATTTTGGACTTGATGAATCAATATCCGGAAATGAAAATTGAGTTGCGCTCACATACCGACTTTAGAGGAGAGGCAGACTACAACGAAGACTTGTCACAACGACGTGCGGAGTCTGCTCGTAGATGGTTAGTGCGTCATGGTATCTCGCGTGATAGAATCGAAGCGAAAGGATATGGAGAGAGTGTACCACAAACCATAACCGAGAAAACCGCCGCGCTAAACCCAACCTTCAAAGTAGGTGATGTATTGACAGAAGAGTACATCAACGCGCTGGCAACAGAAGCGGAAAAAGAGGCTGCTCATGCACTCAACCGACGGACAGAGTTCCAAATTATAGCTGGTCCGAAGAGTGTCAGAATCCCGCACGTTAGGGAAAAGAAACCCGCTGCTCAAAAAGTCAACAAAAAGAAGGTTAAGAAAAAATCAAAAAGCAGAAAAACGAGGTCGAGAAAGTCAAAAAGCAGAAACTCCCAACCCAAGGCTGCAAAGCAAGCCACCCAAAAAGGGACACCTAAAATGACTTTCAACACAAGAATGATTGACTTGGGCAAAGTGAGAAAGGGAGAAAAGCGTTCTTTCTCTTATACCTTTAAAAACACCGGAACGGCACCCTTACAAATCGACTTGATTTCCGCCTGTGATTGTACAACCACAGATTATCCCACTAAGAAAATTAATCCGGGGGAGGAAGGTGTCATCAAAGTCGTCTTTGACAGTTCTGAAAAAGAGGAAAGTGAGGTAATTGACATCGACATTTTCCTTACCCAAAACGATGAAAAGGGAAATCCAAGGGTAGAAATGATTCAGTACAAATTTGATTTAATCAAGTAATTCCCAAGCCATTTTCCGCGGATACCCGTCCGTGGAAAATGGCTATTTATTATGTTGAAAAATTTATTCGACACCGCGAATATCCCCTTAGAGGAAGAATTCTTCGAAGACATGCTCCACACCTCCGGATTCAGGCTCGAACGGATAATCTCCAAAGGACATGCCACTCCCGAAGACTCATGGTACGATCAGGAACAAAACGAATGGGTGTTGCTATTGCAGGGGAAGGCCGCCCTCCGCTTTGAGGGTACAGACGTTCTGAGCATTTTGTGTCCCGGCGATTATTTACTCATCCCCGCCCACCACCGCCACCGCGTAGAATGGACTGCCGCCGATGTAGAAACTGTCTGGCTGGCGCTGTTTTACTGACTTAGGTTTGGTAATCTCACTTTCTCTTC
>JALVDO010000008.1 GCA_027008975.1 Saprospiraceae bacterium
ACCAAGACCAAGCAACCCAAGACCAACAACACCAAGTCCCATCACAGAACCACCGGCAAAGGCTATCTCAAGTGCTTTGCCCAGACTCTCCCTCGCAGCGTTCGTGGTACGAACATTCGACTTGGTAGCTACCTTCATTCCAATAAATCCGGCTAGTCCGGAACACAAAGCCCCGATAATAAAAGAGACGGCAATCATCGGAGAGGATTCAGCCGTGTTGCCACTTAAGCCAAGCAAGACAGCCACAGCAATAACAAAAATTGAGAGTACCTTGTACTCCGCTCTAAGAAAGGCCATTGCACCTTCTGCAATCGCATCCGCAATCGCCGCCATCTTTGGCGTTCCTACCTCCTGCTTGCCTACCCATGCTGATTTGATAAAGGTAAACAACAAACCGATGACACCTGCTAAAGGAATCATGTAAATAATGTATTGAGACATTTTTTTCGTTTTTATTTAACTGATGATATTATAAATTAAAAGGTGCCAAAAACACCTCGTTTTTCGTTTCGGCTCGCAAAAGTAAAGGAATTTTGTGTTTTGTCCAACTATTCACGGCATCGCTTGTTCAATTTATTTATAAAAATCGTCGTTTTCTTACTATGAAAGCTATTTTTCTCACTTTTTCTTTGATTTTTTGCTTCAATTTTTCTCCTCCGGGCAATCAGCAGGCTGCTTTTAGGCATTTTTTCAAAGGGAATATCGCTTTTCAGACGAAAGACTTCAAAAAGGCAACCAACCATTTCAAGCAGGCATATCAGTTACTGCCGGATAATTTTGACATCGCCCTTTCCTATGCCGTCAGCCTGAGTATGTCCAAAGGCGCAAAACGCGGAATCGAAGTCATCCAAAAGATTAAACTAAAATCCAACGCGCCCGATTACCAACACAAAAAAGTACTAAAATACTTTGCATCAGGGATCATTTACTCCTACCACAAAAAGTTTGGCAAAGCCATCTTGTCCTTTCGCAAAGCACTACAGGCGGCATCGAAAGAGTCCCCACACCTCCTCAGCAATATCTATAATGCCATGGGCTATGCCGTGATTATGAATCAAAATGTCAATATCGACAAGGGGACAAACTTAGACCGACACCTCCATGTATTAAAGGCAGATATGAAACGGGCATTCACCCATTTTCAAAAAGCAGTCAAGCTGGACAGTAGAAATGAAAATGCCCAATACAACTACCGGACGCTACGCGACACCCTCCAAATCTATGCCGCCTTAGCACCGGATACGACCGTGACCACCCAAACACCTCTATCCAATAGATACATCGAATTATCCGAAGATGTCTTCACTCAAATCCCCCTTTCGGGCTATAATGAAGTCGTTTTGATGTTGGATATTTCGGGATCGATGGTGCAAGAAAAAGTCGCATGCAAAGGTGTTTATCGCTTCGAGGTCATGCGGGAGGCTGTTCTATATATGCTAAAAAACCTTCCCGATTCCGTTTCGGTCGGGATTGGTACCATTGGTGGGGATTGCGGCACGACGCCGAGGCTCTGGATACACGCCGGCAGCAAGAACAGAAAAGAATTGATTCAGGAAATCGAATTCCTTGTCCCCGATGGGACAACACCCCTTATTTCCATCCTAAAAAGAGCACCCGAACTACTTGTCGCCAACAATCGAAAGAAAAAAGCTGTCTTCCTGATTAGCGACGGCGAAAATGTCTGCAAAATACGAGGGGCTGACCTCTGCCAATGGGCAAACAAACGACCCAATACCACCATCGAAATACTGACATTCCTGGATGCTCGCCTCAATAATGCCAATGCCTTTTCAGAGTACAGTTGCCTGACGGAAAATACCGGTGGCAAAATCCACTACATCGATAATAATTACTGCCGCCTACAACAATTCTCCTTCGGACTGGTGGATGCTTACATCCCGAGAATCCCTCCCCTGAAACGGGTGCAATGCTGGGGCGGGCGATATCAGCTTTGGGGGGTGTTTGAGGGGTTTTGATAGTAATTCTTCGTATAGAGAGTGGTCACATCTGCCTATTGCCCTTTCCCTTCATGGTAAGCATTTCCGATTATTTTTGTATATTTGCAGGCGAATTAATCGATATTTGGGGTAGAAAACAATATAAATAAATTTATGAAATTTGAAGAATTTGAGCTTGGAGGAGATATTTTGGAAGCGCTTGATTATATGGGGTTTGAGAAGGCGACAGCCATTCAGGAGCAGGCTATTCCCGCTATCCTTGAAGGACGCGACCTGATTGCCGTAGCACAAACTGGTACAGGTAAAACAGCAGCTTTTATGCTTCCCGTTCTGGAAATGGCAGCATCCGTTCCCGCCGGAGCCACAACGACCCTTGTTATCGTACCAACCAGAGAACTCGCAATACAAATCGATCAGCAGATTCAGGCTTTTTCCTATTTTGTTGATGTGAATTCTATTGCAATCTACGGTGGCGGTGGAAGCGACGACTGGACAATCCAGAAACGAGCACTGACGAGCGGAGCCGATATTGTGGTTGCCACCCCGGGAAAGCTCATATCTCACCTCAATATGGGGTATGTGAAATTCGACAAGGTCAGCCACCTGATTTTAGACGAAGCAGACAGAATGCTGGATATGGGATTTGTCGATGATATTAAAAAAATCATTTCTTACCTTCCCAAAAAACGGCAAAATCTCATGTTTAGTGCCACCATGCCTCCCAAGATCAAATCCTTAATCAAAGAAATTCTCCACGACCCAATCGAAATCACCATCGCCCTCTCCAAGCCGGCTGAAGGCGTACTGCAGGCAGCTTACCTCGTACATGAAAATCAGAAAAAAGGACTTATTAACAGCCTTATTGCAGACAAGCCCAACTACAAAAGCATCCTTATTTTTAGCTCAACCAAAAAGAAAGTCAATGAAATTATCCGGGCTCTGCGCAATAAAAATTACAATGTAGAGGGCATCTCCTCCGATTTTGACCAAAAAGAAAGAGAGGCAGTGCTCGCTAGATTTAGAGCTAAAAGAACACGGGTATTAGTCGCTACGGACGTCCTGAGTCGTGGTATTGACATCAAAGACATCAACCTCGTCATCAACTACGATGTGCCCGGCAATGCAGAGGACTACGTCCACCGAATCGGACGAACGGCCAGAGCCGACACAACCGGCGTTGCCCTCACCCTTGTCAACGAGGATGACATGTACAAATTCGATGCCATCGAAAAACTCATCGGCAAAAAAGTACTCAAAGCACCTCTCCCTCCCGAACTAGGAGAAGGGCCGGAGTGGAACCCTAAAAAAAGAGGCTTCAGCCGTGGAGGCTATAAAGGCAGGGGCAGAAGTAATGGCAGAAAAAAACAACGATATAAAAAAAAGTAATCATTCCTCCCTCTCCTGACACAATTCAATCAAAACTCCACCTGCACTTTTAGGGTGAACAAAGCAGACTAGTTTGTTATCAGCACCGCGTTTGGGGGTTTCATTCAGCAATCGAAATCCCTCGGCTTTGAGCCGTTCCATCTCCGCTTGGATGTCCTTTACGTCAAAGGCAATATGGTGGATGCCCTCACCTCGTTTTTCAATAAATTTGGCAATGGGGCTATCGGGATTGGATGCTTCAAGCAACTCTATCTTGGAGGCTCCTATTTTAAAGAAAGAAGTTTTGACACCTTCCGATTCGACGCTTTCTTCCTTATAAGGCTTTTTGCCCAATAATTTGCTGTATAAATCATTGCTTTGCTCCAAATCTCTGACGGCAATGCCCAAGTGTTCAATCTTTTTCATCTGTTTATTTTTATATTAGCTGCCTGCCTGCCTCACGACTAAAAGGAGGGAGGCTTCCCACAGGCTGCTAATTTCCTTCAATCTTTTTTCGTAACTACTTAGGTATGCCCGTTTTCAGACAAGAAATAGTCATTTTTCAGACTGTCGAAGTAAAAAAATTGCCGCATAGCACCGCTACGCAAGATTTTTTTTACAAAGACAGGCGGGAAAAAGTTGCCAATCCCGACATTTATCGTCGGGGGGCATTTTTTGGCGAAAAGGGTGTATGCCTAAGTAGTTACCTTTTTTCTTTTATAAAAACATAACGCAAAAATACACCCCACGCCATGACGACGCTAATGATAAATCCCGCTTTACCATCCCTAAAGCCTCCCTTAATAAAATAATGCTTTATAAAGCGAAAGCCGGGTTTTACCCATAGGTGGAATAGCCCTACACGCTTCGTTTTAGCTTCGTAATCAAGAGCTGACCACCGGGCGTATCTCCGCATTTTATCAAGGAAATGCTCCATATTTCTATAGGTAAAATGCTCCAGCTTGCCCTTCAACTGACCGACATTGATGCCCTTAGTTTCGATTTCTTCGTGTACCTGCTTGTCGTTATATCTACAGGAGGATTTGAAGAACCGTATGACCTTATCACCCTGCCAGCCGCTATATTTTATTTTTTTCCCAAGGAAATAATTTTGCCTCGGTATCCAGTAAGCATCTATATGTGGATTTGGTTGTTTCAGCAACCTTTGCACCTCCTTTTTCAAAGCAGGCGTCACTCGCTCGTCTGCATCGAGCAGCAATATCCATTCATTGGATGCTTGTTGTATCGCCCAGTTTTTTTGGTCGGCGGGTCCTTTATAAGCCCGCTGATGTACTATTGCTCCCTGCTTTTTGGCGATGCCCGCAGTATCATCAGTACTGAAGGAATCCACCACTATAATCTCATCTGCCCACCGGATATTATCCAGCAAATCGCCTATATGGAGCGCTTCGTTGAAGGTAGTGATGATGACGGTCAGCATATTTTCAGTATTACAGGTTGAGCCAATAATTGATTTTCAAGACCAAAGCCCTATTCGTATATTGCCAGTTGGCAGCGGTGTCAAAATTATTAGTATAAACGATAAATAAATCCGAGACCGGAGCAAAACGCCACTGAAAACGCGCGTTGATATTGAAATTAGCAATCTGGTTATTGTACTGCAAAAAGGTGGTAAAAAACACCTTCTTGGAAAAAGTAAAATCAAACCTCGGTCCGACCAAAAACAAGTGAGCAAGTGCGTAAGGCTCCGGCAATATGATTGTGCTCCAATTGAAGCTCATCCCCAATTGTGCATAAGGTTGTATCCGGTAGTTGATACTTCCCCCAATGCCTGCGCGATTCCCATTAAAAAACTGCCCCGCGTTGATTTTAAAATCATAGGAGAACACCTGCCGCCGGTCAGAGCGGTAATCAGCCTCCAAATAAGTGTAGAAGAAGTCCCTGTTTGCCGGTAGCGGAAAAGCATCGGTATGACTGGGGTCAAATTCCTCAAACAAATAAATGTATTGGTGTTTGAGGGATACTTTCGTATCACCATTGTCGCTAAATCTCGCTCGCCAGTACAATTCCAATTCGTAATCGGACAGGCCAAATTGAGGCTGGATATAAAAATCGCCCTTTAAGCCGGGTCCGTGATTGGCAAGTACTCCCTTCTCGGGGTAAAATACACCCCGAAGATTGGCGCGCAGACGCAAATAATTCGTCCTTGGCACAAATCCCGTTTCTGCATTGTAATTTTCGCCTACATAAGCGTGCTCGTAATTGGCTCTAAAATGCCTTTTATTGTATTGCAGGCGCATGCCGTGTGCATCTGTGCCCGACGACACTCCGGGACTAAGGGAGTGATGGTAAAATATCTTCCCCGACCAGACATTATCCTTTGAGAACAAATTGTAATCCAGCCCTATCACCCGGTTGTAATCGGAAAATTCAAGAGAATCTGTTTCATTGATAAGATTAGTTTCTTTATTGACTAAGATAAATCCAATACTCGATCTGTCAAATATCTTTCGCTGGATGGCAGCAACGGTAAAATTGGTAGCGGGAACATCACCTTCCCTTTGCGTTTGCATATTCAGCAGCCCCAACCGCCAGTTGTTGTTCAGCTTTCCGCTAACTCTGGCACCGAATTGAATCGGTGTTTCGACCCGCTCCTCCTTGACGGGGTCGTAGCCCGTACCGATGCGCCGGGAGAAAAAAGGATTAATTCGCTGGTCGCCAAAGCTACCGAATAAATCCTGATTTTCGAGAAAAAATTGTCTCCTTTCC
>JALVDO010000009.1 GCA_027008975.1 Saprospiraceae bacterium
AATTTTTGTCCAAAATCATCAACTCATGTTAGAAAAAGAAATAAAAAACCTCGTCTTTGAGGGAGGCGGCGTAAAGGGAGTGGCTTACAGCGGAGCCATCAATGTACTATCTGAAAAAAAAATATTGGAGCAGGTCGAAAAAGTGGCAGGCAACTCTGCCGGAGCTATTACGGCTGGATTACTGGCACTTCGGTATTCCGCATCTGAAATTGAAAAAATCATCTTCGACATGGATTTCAAATCCTTTGAAGACGATAAAAACTATCGTCGTGTCAAATCGGAATACGGCTTGTATGAAGGAGACGTCTTTCTGAATTGGATGACCGGTTTGATAACAGATAAAGGACTGGATGGCAAGGCGACCTTCGCCGATTTCGAAAAGGCAGGATGCCGCGACCTCGTCGTATTCTCGACTGATCTTTACACACAGAGTTTGCAAAAATTTTCCTTCGAGGAGACACCCGACACCATCGTAGCAGAAGCCATTCGAGCCTCCATGTCTATTCCTCTGTTTTTCAAAGCATGGACATTCAGTAATAAAAAGCCCAACGATCACATTTACGTGGATGGTGGCGTACTGCTCAACTTTCCCATTCACGCATTCCCGGATGATGAACACACCCTCGGCTTGCAATTGGAGAACTTAACCGAGACGGTCGTCGTCAATGATTTTGGTTACAAGGATTTAAAAGCCTATACCAAGGCGTTATTTGAGACCATGCTCGTCACCCAAAAGGTTGCTTTCGAGCAGGATACGGACGCAGTGGCACGCACGGTTAATATCCACGACTTGGGCATTTCCTCCACCAATTTCGACATTACCGAGGAAGAAAAACACGCCTTAGTGGAAGAAGGGCGGAAGGCTATGGAGTTGTTTTTAGAGTAGGGATAGTTATTTGAATTGGGACTGGCTGGATGTATTTACCATGTCTTTATATTTTAGATTACAGGGCTACGCCCCTAATTAATTCATTATGACTCGTTGTTACTAAGATTACGGGGCTACGCCCCTGGTTAATCCAATGCTGCTCGTTGTTACTAAGATGAAAGGGCTACGCCCTTGATAATTTATGGACATCTGATTTACTAATACATCCTCCACCTAGGGCGTAGCCCTTTAATCTTCGTAATTAAATGGACTATAAAAAATGGAAGGGGCGTAGCCCTGACATCTATTTCATTATTCCATTCAAAAAGATATTTAGGATGGTAATCTACAGTTACAAAATTTTGGCTTTGGATCAAATCGATAATTGCTGAAAAAGAGGCGATTATTTTGTAAAAATCAATGGTATCGCTACATTTACGACAACAATATTCCTTACGTAAACAAAAAAACACACCCTATGAAAAATAGCATACTATCTTTTTTCCTATTATGTTCCTGCTTTTTTGTGCATGCACAGGAGGGATTTATACAGGTTTATGATTTGGGATACGGTATTATTGGATTCCAAAATATACTGCTTGAAAACGACACCCTGATTTGCGTAGGCGGTGCACATGACCCCGTTACCACCAGAACGGGCATCCATTTTGCCAAAATAGATACCACAGGGCAGGTACTTTTCGAGCGGTTGTATCTCCATCCTGACGAAGAAGTTGACTTTATAGCCGTTCAGCCCAATGCCTCTATCATTACCACTAGCGACCACGGTTATGTGATGTACGGACAGAATATAGACAATGATCTTTATTTCCTAAAACTCAACCACGAGGGGGAAGTGGTTTTCTTTAAGACTTACCACTTTAGTGCTTTTGTACTTTGGCCGAGGCAGATTATCGAAGTCCAGGATGGATTCCTCATATCCGGCAGCAGACAGAAGGCGGTAATTAATTCTATGACTTATGATATGTTTATTAAAAAAGTAGATCTTGACGGGGAAGAAATTTGGGAAAAATATTACGGCGACCCCCTTATTGACAAAAACAGGCTTGAAAGATTTGTACAATTGGACGATAACACCTTTGTCTTGGGATATGGGAGTGGCTACTGGCATACCGACGATGAGAGATGGAGATTTAGCAACCTGACAGCCATTGATAGTACGGGAGAAATCAAATGGGAATGGTCATCTATGCCCGAAGACGAAATATATAACACATGGGGACTTACCCCTACTGAAGACGGCGGTTGGGTTTTTGCCGCCCGACATCTTGAAGATTCCCCTTACGGTGGCAACTCATATTTTATGGTACTTTAGTTTGTCCGGTTGGATTCCCTTATGAACATTGTAGCTATCAAAGATATAGACGAACTGGATGGGGTGTTTTTTAAATACATCAATGAAGTCCTTCCCACCCAAGACGGAGGCTGGCTCTCGGTTGGCATGCGTCCGGATTTGGATGTCGGAGAGAATTCATATTCTCTCGCTGCCTGGACAAGCAAAATGTCTGCAATGGGAGATAGCATTTGGGAACGAATGGATACGGTAATATGGAATACCAACACGCCCGGTGGCTGGGGAGAGGTATATCAAAACGGTGCCGTCGAGCTGCCCAGTGGCAGTATTATCACCTGCGGCTATAGCAAGTTCCCCTCCCCAACGGGTGCCCGCGCCTATGCCTTTCTGCTCAAAATGGACAAGGATGGCTGTATAGAGCCGGGATGTTGGCGAACCGTCAATACCGTCAACTTGGAAAAAATCCCTTCCCTCCGTGCTTACCCCAATCCAATAACAAGTGAGCATCTGACCATAGAAGGTGACGGAATATTCGATGTAAGTATCTATGACCTGTCGGGAAGGCTTATCACAGAAAAGCCCCGGCAGCGAGACATGGCAGTACTGGATTGTACGGATTGGGCAAGCGGCGTTTATTTCGCCAAAATAAAAATTGATGGAATAATACTGACTAAAAAGTTGATTAAGGAATAAGAATATGTCTAAGCAGACAGCAACCAAATACCGAGTAGCAACCAAAAAATTTTCGCTATCTCCCTGACAATTTGCAGTAAACAATAAAGGAATACAAAAAAGGAAAGTATCTTTGTCGCTCAAAATATAAAATGCACAAAGACATGAGTAAACGTATCCTTTTGGTGATAGTAAGTGTAGTGATTAGTGTGGGAATCGCGGTGGGACAGGGAACCGTTAGAGGGAATCTTTTTGATAAGGAAACAGGTGAGCCAATTATGTTTGGCACAGTCAGAATATTAGGAACGGATAAGGGAACGAACACCGACCTCGATGGCTTCTTCTCCATTGGCAGCGTTCCGGCAGGTAAATATCTACTGGTGGCATCTTATATCGGTTATGATAGTGTCGCTGTAGATATTAAGGTAAGAGATAAAGGAATTGTTTACGAACGACTTTTTCTGGAGCAAAGCGCGGTGGAGTTAACGACGGTCAACGTCAATGCAGACAGAGAGCAGGCAAGGTCAGATGTTCGGGTGTCAGTTGTAAAGGTTAGCCCAAAACAAATCAAAGCCTTACCGGCAACAGGTGGGGAACCGGATATTGCGCAGTATCTGCCGGTATTGCCCGGTATTATCGTCTCCGGTGATCAGGGAGGACAGCTCTACATCCGGGGAGGGTCACCTGTTCAAAACAAAATTCTTTTGGATGGAATGACTATTTACAACCCGTTTCACTCCATTGGCTTTTTCTCTGTTTTTGAGACCGAAACCATCAAAAACGTCGATGTACTCACCGGTGGATTTAATGCCGAGCACGGTGGGCGAATATCGGCTGTTGTAGATATTAAGACGAAAGAGGGGAATAAAAAAAGGCTTTCAGGGATTGCCTCCGCCAGCCCTTTTCAGGCAAAAGTATTATTGGAAGGACCTATCAAAAAATTCAATCCGGAGACAGGTACCAGTACCTCCTTTTTACTGACGGGAAAACATTCCTACCTCAACGAGACCTCCAAATTATTGTACAGCTATGCAACGGACACTTCGTTTTACTCTTTCGCAGCACAGGATACCAGCCTTTCTGATATTGAAAAAATAGGGCTTCCGTACAGCTATAGCGACTTGTATGGGAAATTATCTTTCATCGGAGGAAATGGCAGTAATTTCAACCTTTTCGGATTTAACTTTTCTGACCGGTTCAACTTCCTTGGTTTGGCGGATTTAAGCTGGAAAGCAACCGGAGGAGGTAGTAATTTCACGCTTGTTCCGGCGCGTTCGGATATCGTAATTAACGGGCTGGTTGCCTATACAAAATACGACATCAATCTATTGGAACAGAATAGTGCGCCAAGAAAAAGTGGTATTAATAATTATGTTTTCAAGATGAATTTCACCCATTTTGGAGCCAATACACAAACGGATTATGGTTTTGAAATCGGTGGTTTCAATACAGACTTTCTGTTCACCAACAGCATCGGAGTGCAATTCAGGCAAAAGGATTTTACAACCGAAATTGCGGGTTATGCCAAAGTAAAAAAGAAAATTGGTGACAGGGTTATTTTCGAACCGGGCATTCGCCTGCATTATTATGCTTCCCAACCTAAACTTTCCGTAGAGCCAAGGGTGGGATTAAAAATAAATGCAACGGATTTTCTTCGCTTCAAATTCGCAGGAGGTCTCTATTCGCAGAACCTTATAAGTACGGTTAATGAACAGGATGTTGTCAACTTTTTTGTCGGTTTTCTCGCCGGACCGGAAGAGGCGCTCTACGAACCGGGAACCCGCACAGCCACTAAAGACCGCCTGCAAAAATCTATTCACGCTATTGCGGGCGTAGAGGTGGATTTGACCGATAAGATTCAGGTAAATATCGAGCCTTATTTGAAGAAATTCACACAACTCATTTCTATTAATCGCAACAAAACGAGCACGGAGGATCCGGACTTTATCACAGAGACAGGCAGTGCTTACGGGATTGACTTCTCTTTGAAATACCAAAGTCCGGATTGGTATATTTGGATGACCTACTCCAATGGCTATGTAAATCGCAACGACGGAGAGCAGGTCTATCCGACTATTTTTGACAGGCGGCACAACGTCAATTTTCTGGCGACCTATGCTTTTGGAAGCAACCATCAGTGGGAAGCCAGCGCGCGCTGGAATCTCGGCTCCGGATTCCCTTTCACTAAAACGAAGGGCTTTTATCAGAGCGTCAACTTCAACGACCTGCTCTACACCGATATCCTAACGGGTAATTACGACCTTGGCACTATCCTCTCCAGTAAGCGAAATGATGGTCGCCTCTCCTGGTACCACCGCCTTGATTTATCCCTAAAACGCACCTTTGAGTTAGGAAAATATTCAAGAATAGAAGCAGTCGCCAGCATCACGAATGCCTACAATAGACCAAATGTCTTTTACGTGAATCGCATTACCAATAGCCGGGTAAATCAATTGCCCATTATTCCCAGCCTGGCAGTGACGTATAAGTTTTAAAATGACACAAATATCCAACGTAAAACTTGCCACCTCATAACTTAAATCAAAAAATATAACCACTTTCGGCTGTCCATTTTGAGACAAAAATGGTATATTCGCGTATAGTTACTTTCCAAAAATAGTATATTTTAGAATATTAAATCCACCAAATTATGAAAAATTTATTACTTACATTTTCATTTATCGTTACTTCATTTCTTTCTCTTAGCGCCCAAATCACTATCAATCAGTCAGACTTACCGACAGTCGGATTGGTACAATATCGGGTCGAAGCCGATACCCTTATCAACTACGCCGGCGATGCAGGAGAAAACCAAACCTGGGATTTCACCTTTTTGGATACACTCACCATCGACACGGTTGTCTACACCTCTCCGGAGGGAACGCTTGGGGCAGAAAATTATCCGATGAGTAATCTCGCTATTGGATCTGCAGCAGATAGCAGTTATCAATACTTTGAATCGACAGCAGAGGCATTTTATCTATTAGGCCTTACAGCAATCAATGAGGGAGATACTATAAATATCCCTTTTAGTCCGAAATCTAAACTCGTATCGCTCCCATCTACATTTGGTACGGTAAATCACGACAGTACCAATTTCGTAATCGAAGTTAACACACAATTCGGATTGGTTAGATTAAAAAGTAAACAAATATCCGAAAGCGTAGTGGATGGATATGGCACACTT
>JALVDO010000010.1 GCA_027008975.1 Saprospiraceae bacterium
ACTTACAGCTCCCTAATTTTTAGACATAATGATGTACTCGTAAGTAGTTACAAAAAAATTACCTTTTTTATGCAATTGCTGTTGGTGAGGTTTTTACTCGACATTCATCTCTCGTTGCAATTGCCTACTGGTCTTGCGCGACCCATCATGGCTCCAGCCCGGAGGTCCAAACAAATACCCCATTGCCGCTTTGACGTTGGGAGCGTGCCAAACATCCTTCACCAGCATCCACCATTCCCAAAAGGCAATTTTGAAAGGGTTGAAGGTGTTGATATTGGTTGTTAGCCCATAAGTAGGGCGCTCTTCTTCTTCCATAAAAGTACCGAAAATTTTATCCCAGATAATAAATATTCCCGCGTGATTTTTATCCAGATACTTAATATCAGAAGCGTGATGAACTCGATGATGAGACGGCGTATTAAAAAAGGCTTCAAAAAAGTGTGGCATTCGGCCAATTGCCTCGGTATGTATCCAAAACTGATATATCAGACTGATTGCACGCATCAGGATGACCATCGCCGGATGAAAACCTACCAACGGCAACCACAACCAAAAGACAAAACCACCCGATAATTCCCCAGTCCACGTCTGGCGCAATGCTGTACCCAGATTGTAATAACGAGAGGAGTGATGTACGACATGCGATGCCCACAAATAACGAACCTCATGCGAAAGCCGGTGGAACCAATAATAGGTGAAATCCTCACAAAAGAACAACAAAATCCATGACCACCATGCCCAGGGAATCGTCCAAAACCGATATTGATAAACGAAAACAAATGCCCCGAGAACAATTACCTTCGCCAATAAACCGGTAATGACATTGCCAACACCCATCGCCAAACTACCGACAGTATCCTTCCCAACATACCAGTCTTTATTTTGCCTTCGGGCAATCCATACCTCTACTAATAGAGCAATAATAAAAAACGGAATAGCGTAAATAATAATGTCTTGCATGGGGGGAATATAAGTTTTTTTCGTAAATGTTTACGAATAGTTCATCATTTTTGCCCCCCAAAGGGCATCCGCAAGTCGTCATCTTTTTTGATTTAACAACTGTTTTTCAAATCAAACTTCATGAAACCCCACCTAGCAATTCCTCAAAAAATTGACATCCCGGTCTTGGTCGTCAGTCGCTCCAAGAAATTCATTCCGAGATAGGAATTCCCCTTTTTGTTCAGCCGCGGACTCCACACCGCAACAGCGTAATAATCGGGATGTACGGCAGCAATTCCTCCTCCTACCCCACTCTTGCCCGGCAACCCCACTTTAAAGGAAAACTGCCCGGCCTCATCGTAAAACCCACAGGTAAGCATTAGAGCATTGAGCCTTTTGGCACGACTTGCTGTCAGGATTCGTTCGCCCGAATGAGGAATCACGCCGTGATTGGCGAAGGGGAGGAAACTCGTCGCTAATTCCTGGCAGGTCATCTCAATAGCGCATTGAAAAAAATAAAAATCCAGTACTTCCGCTACCGGATGAGTGATATTACCAAAAGATTTCATCAGGTTAACGAGAGCCGCATTTCGATATCCAAAGGTCTTTTCCGATTCAAAAACCTTGGGGTTGTAATCAATATCAGGATTATTACCCAGCTTACGCAAAAAACGAAGAAATGCTTCCCGTGGATGCTCAAAGTGACTCAATAAAAAATCGGCAATGACAAGTGCACCGGCATTGATTAGGGGATTGCGGGGAATGCCGTTTTCATACTCCAATTGAGCGAGAGAATTAAAAGGATCTCCGGAAGGTTCGACCCCTACGCGCATCCATAAATCGCCGCCAAAAACATCAAATGCCATGGCAAAAGTGAATACTTTGGAGATACTTTGGATAGAGAATTTTTCGTAAGCATCACCCAATGCGGCATATTCGCCATCCAGAGATGCAAGGTAAACACCAAATCTATTTTCAGAGACTGTTCCTAATTCGGGAATGTAATCAGCAACAGTCCCCTGCTTCGGTAGGTATTCGACCTCCTCATAAACTTCTTCAAAAACCTCCTGATAGGTTTTCTTCATACCGGTCATTTCTCTCTGAATTTATAATTTTGAGCTCACTCCACATACCCCTGTCGGATAACCAACGCCACCATATCATCATCCAACTCGATATACCCCTGCTCGTAACAGAAGCGATAAACATTGCCGGACTTGGTAACGTATTCATTAGTGAAATACGTAAATTTAAAACCCTGTTCCAATAGTTTATCCCGATGGACTTTTGCTTTGCCGTTGGGGTTGTTTTCTTCGAGAATACGCCGGTTTTTACGCAAGATATTATTGACATTTCGAACGAAATTAGTGGCATCACTATTCATTCGATTGTGGTAAGAGCTGCGGCAGCTATCCGAGCAGTAGCGTTTGTCGCTTCTACCTTTCATCTCTGCACCGCATTCAATACATTTCTTATATTTGGTACTCATGAAGTCAAATATGATAATTTTTTATGGAATTATTAAAAAAAACAACCCTTTTTTCACAAGCCTAAGCAAAACTGCTGTTTTGCACCGTTAATTTCTCAGCAAAATACTTATCTCGACCTCTCCAATAAGCTCTTTGTAATCGGGACATTTTGGACTGCCACTAAAGTCGCTCACCTCTCATCAACCCGCCATTTAATATTACACCCGGCACTAGGATACTGCTTGGCGGATACGGTTCTGCCTTCTAATACGGCATCAATGGCAGCTCGCAAATCCTCGCCGGTCATCGGCAAGTCGTTCCCCGGTCTGGAACCATCAATTCTGCCTCGATAAACCAACTTCATATCCCCATCAAAGACGTAAAAATCGGGCGTACAAGCGGCATCGTAAGCCTTGGCAACCTCCTGTGTTTCATCGTACAGATAAGGAAAATCATACCCTACCTCTGCAGCGTGTTTGGTCATCTTATCCGGTGCATCCTGTGGATAATTGACTACATCATTGGAGCTAATCCCCACAAAAGCCACCCCTTTGGGCTTATAATCCGCTACGATTCTAACTATTTCGGGATTGACGTGTATGACGTACGGGCAATGGTTACACAAAAACATCACTACCGTTGCCTTATCCGACTTTATGTCCGATAGACTGATTTCTTTCCCACTAATGGTGTCCGGCAATTTAAAGTCCGGTGCTATTGTCCCCAACGGGAGCATATTTGATTCTACTAATGACATGGTTAATGATTGAATGATTGAATGCCTGCCTCATGACCGAAGGGAGGGAGGATTGAATACCTGCCTCTTTGCGCTCTTCGCGGGAACTATTTGTATTAAAAATCTCCCGCTAAGTACCGCTAAGGTCTCGCTAAGTCTCGCGGAGTGGTGTTGGGTAACCCTTTGCGTCCCTCTGCGAAACCTTGGCGCTACTCTGCACCGGTACGTGCCCGTATGGGCGGGAAACTCAGCGCCCCTCCGCGGGAAATTGAACGATTCAATGCTACTCCACTCGTACAACTCTCAAGACGCTTCGTTCCCCACTCTCTTTCGAAAATATGGTCGCAAAATAAACACCTTGCACCCAATTATCCGCAGAAATATCCAAATAATTATCTCCTTGGCGAAGAATTACCTTTTGAGCAGCTATTTTTTGCCCGAAAGGGTTATAAACTTCCAACTCCAAATCACTTCTAGCTTTATTTGCATAGAGCTTGATAGACATTTTATCCCTGAACGGATTGGGGCTTATACGCCAATCCCGGATTCCGCTAATCTCGGTGGTAGAGACATCACAACCGCTGCTGACCTCCATTATTTCGCTTTCGATAGTACTCCCATCCTGGCAATTAGTCGTTATTCTGACTTCGTATTCACTGCACTTATCGAGATTGGTGAGGACATATTGTTCAGCGAATGTGGTATTCTCACTAAAGGAACTTTCCCCTTTTTTGCGATAAGCAACCGTATAATTATCTGCAACCGTAATCGGTGTCCAATGGATGGTTAGCGAATGTAACGTACGACCGGTCGTATCGATTGTACGTACAGGGACACAGCCTTGCGCTTCGATGACATCTACGCAGTAATCTTCAAATTCGCCGAACACTCCGGTTCCCGACGGGCAGGGTCCGGTCACCTCCATAAACATCATCCCCACGCGCAACCTCGTTTCTCCGGTCTCCACATTAGGGGGAATTTCAATATTTCCACTTATCATGGCATTAAAACCATCAGGTGTTGTATATATAATTTCGTCATCATCAAAGATTTCATTTTTATTGAAGTCCATCCATAGTGTCAATTTTTCGGTATAAGCAAAGCCGCTGTATCCAGGTGTCAGACTAAAGGGATAGACCTGTCCTTTTTCAAAAACAAAGGTTCCGAGGAGGGAGAAATTGCCATAACCTCCATCATTTCCGGACGGATTATTGATGTCTCCAAATGTAAAACTCTCCAACCAATCGGTTTCAGGCTCTAACAGCATTGGGTCGCAGTAGTTGGCGTCGGCACAAGCGCCGCAATCGGTTGTCCTAAACGATTGAACAGGGGTAAATCCGCCGGATGCTACTCCACAGTTGGTTCCAATCCTGTATTCGTATTCCGTACAACTTTCGAGGTCGTTGAAGGTATAGCTATTCTCAAATGCAAGCAGATTATTCCAACTTATCGTTCCGGCCTCTCTAAACTGAGCAAAATAACTCGTTGCAGCGAGTACCGAAGTCCAAGCTACCGTTGCACTGGTCGCATCTAAACTTTGCAAAAAAGTCTGCTGAGGCGGCTCACAACAGCCATCGGTCTTGAATATTTGCGAAGCTGAGAAGCTGGATTCGTCCTCACTACAATGGGATTTCACCTGAAATTCGTACTCCGTACAAGCCGTCAGCCCCGTCAGTAGGTAAGGATTGGCGACACCCAATACGTCGTTCCACTCATTACTTCCAACCGGACGCCACCGCAGGTCGGAATTAATAACACTTCCGGTCTGCGCCCACGAAAGCGAGGCTTCCTCATCGGTAACATTCATCGCTCGCAATACACTTGGGCGAAAACACCCATCACACAAATCCATCAAATACAGCAAAGCATCATTGGTGTTCAATTGCCCTTCGGTGACAGTAATACCTTGCAGCGATTCGTTGGAGACAGCAGATTCTAAAACGGCTTCTTTCATCAGTAAAGCGCAGGCTTCGGGGAATTGCCTTGCCAGCAGGGCAATATTCTCACAAGGCACAGAATAAAGCAAGCCAATCGTACCGGTCACTTGCGGTGTCGCTCCCGAAGTTCCGCCAAAGCTGCTATAGTTATTGCCGATAGATGTGGTATACACATCCGTACCAAAAGCACCTAGGTCAATAGAGATATTGCCATATCCTGCCTCTGTTTCCTTGACGTTATTTCTGCGAATATTGGTGACTGAAATCAGGTAATCACTTGGACAGGTAGTCGGCAAGTCGCCAAATTCCTCTACATTTTCGTTGGCATTAATGGTTGCACCACAATTAATAATGCCATAGCGCCCCAAGGTATCATAAAAAGAGCACCAGATTGGAGCATCCGAAGCCATTCCGCCATCAATACCCCAGGAAGCATTGGTTGCTACGACGAAAGCACCGGCATTTCCCTCCGATGTATTGTATATTTTTCGTTGAGTCAGTGGATAATCGTATGCGGCGATAACAGCTGCTTCCGTTCCCGTGCTTGCCCGCACGACCATGACTTTTACATTCCAGCTAATGCCGGATATACCAAGGTTGTTATTCCCCTTCGCTCCGATGATGCCGGCTACCGCCGTTCCGTGATTATCACCGTTGATGTTATCATTGTTACCACCAGTATTCCAGCCCCGGAAGTCGTCCACATAACCGTTATTATCATCGTCGATGTCATTGTTGGGTATCTCTGCGTGGTTGACCCAAAGATTATCTTCAAAATCCTGATGTAAGAGATCAATTCCGCCATCAATCACACAGACAACAATGGTATCTCCTAGAGCAGTCACCCCACCTGTCGTTATATCCCAGGCGAGCTCCATATCGAGGTCGGCATCCGCGACACCACCCATCGTTCCCGTATTGATATACTGCCACTGGTTATCAAATAAG
>JALVDO010000011.1 GCA_027008975.1 Saprospiraceae bacterium
AGGATATATTTACTGCCTATTTTTTTATTGATTTGGTCAATTTCAGCTGCCATTTCTCTTGTCTTAGTTGTCTCAAAAGTATCATTTTTGACAAAGACGACATCTTTGATGGTATTGATGATTCCATTGCCCATCCCTTTATTGGTATATAAGATGATGTCTTCCGGCGGCATCTCCTCTAATTTGAAGCTATAACTTTTAATGGAGCGCAGGATGGGTTTTATTTGTAGGATGTAAAGGGCGGCATCCCCTTCCTCATCGGTGTTGAGGTCAACGGCGTATTCAATTTCGACGGCTGAGCCAAAGGCATCTTTAATTAAATCAAGAATGACCTTTAATGCTATTGCCAATGCGATAAAATCGTATTTCAGTATATTCGCAAAATCAACGACGATGGGACCTGTATTATACAATCCGGGCTCTAATGTGCCGTTGTTATAATCATACACAGAGACGCAATGGTCTAGGGAGCCGTGGTCGCGGGCGTCGTAAATATCTACTTTTTTTAGGCTGGCGGTCGCCCCCTCCAGTAAGTTGAGGTCTTGTTTTAGAAGGTCAACGGCATAGAAGTGTGTTTGGGTGTATTTCAATTGGTCATCGAGAGACAATAATTGTGTTTTTGGGTATCTTGGGGAGAACCGGTAAGCGACCTCTCCTTCAACGACATAGACGCCAAGTCCCACGGCTGCCACGACAAATCCATCTTCCGGTTTCATTTCCCCGAAAGGGTAGAAATTATAGGATTGTGCCACCCCGCTAATATGTGGATAGTAGAGCCCATTAAAGTCATTTCCGACTAGCTCCTGAATAATCACCGCCATTTTTTCAGAACCGAGTTTATGATTAAGCGCTTTGGTGTAATTAATGGCTTTTTCTGAAAAGACGGAGGCAAAAACCAACTTGACAGCATCCGATAGCTGCTTTAGCCGAATGGCCTTATCTGGATTGTTATTCGGGACAATGTAAGTCTCAAAAATGCCGGCAAAAGGCTGAGAAGAGCTGTCTTCGAAAATGCCGGAGGAGCGAATAGCAATGGGTTTTTCGTAAGCGTCCAGTAACAGCCATAGACGTTCCATCAATTTGTCAGATAGGTTGGCTTCTACGAATAGTCGCTTCACTTCGTCATAGGGCGGTGGTGTCTCCCTAAAAGATACAAAGTTGTTGTTTTCAAGGAATTCCTCAAATTCATCAGTGCCGATAACTGCCGTTTTTGGAATGCGAATTTTTAGTCCTTCAACTGCTTTTTCAAAGCCAAACTTCTCTTTCAAAGAGTGTAAGAACGCCAACCCACGCCCTTTACCTCCGTATGATCCCTCCACCAGTGTGACGATGTTGTCTTCGCTTCGACAGGCTTCCGGGTCAAACGGGATGACTTTGCCGATGGGCTTTTCGTCCCGATATTCTTCGATGGTCTTTAGTAGATATTGTCGGATTTCGGCTGTTGTTTGGAATTCGTGAGCCTTTTTCTTTTCTAATATCTTCGCCACCTGAATTTCCGTCCTTGCCATTAGCCATAGCGAGAAGTGGTCATTTTGGCTGTGAAAGAGAATTGAGTCATCGGGTACGGTTTTTAAATAGTGTTCAAACTCCTTGAGGCTTTTAGCGACGGCTATTGGATTCTCGTTACTATCCTTGAATATAAAATCGCCAAAACCGATTTTTTGTGTGACGGCGTGTTTTAAGTCTTTATATAGGTTTTGTCCGTTTTTATCGAGGAAGGTCAGTCCGTATTCCTTCACAACTTTGCCAACAGATTGGTCTTGTGACAGGACGATGATGGGTAAGTCCGGAGTTGTTTTTTTTATCTCTTTGACGAGTTTAAGCCCGGCATTTTTATCCATTTTCCCATTTCTTTCGTATTGAACATCCGTGATGAGGCAGAAAATGAATTCCCGATAGCGGTGGTACAACCGGATGGCTTCATCGTAATTGCAGGCGAGCAGCACTTTGGGGCGCGTTCTCAGTTTTAGTACTTTGAAGAGTTTATCCGTATTGACCTCGTTGATTATCTTATTGGTTTGTTTGTAGATAATCTGGTAAAGGTTGGGCAAAAAGGAGGAATAAAAAACCGGAGAATCTTCTACCACTAGAATGAGACGGACATCGGCTATATGGGTATCTACATCCACATTGCGAAGGTCTTCCAAATATTTTATCATGGCAAAAAATATTCGGGATTCTCCATTCCAGACAAAAAACTGATCAAAAACCTTCTTTTTGTGGTAATGTTGGAAAATTTTAATGTAATCGTTGTTATTTAACAGCACAAAAACGGCGAGGTCGGGATATTTCTCTTTGATTTTCCTGCATATCTGTAGGGGTTTGGCCTTGTCAATTCCCACCATGACGACGACCATGTCTATTTTTTTTGTTTCCAATTGCTCAAAGGCTTCTTCCTTGTGTGAGACTCCGGTGATCCTCGGCAGGGAAGTCAAGTTCATCAAGCCATAATCGTATAACATTATCTCAGAGAAGCGCCCTTCTCTTTCTATGAAAAATGCATCGTACAGACTTGCCACTAACAATATTTCATGTACTTTAAAGGGCATCATATCGTGATGAATATCGCGGTGCTTACTCTCACGATTCATAAAGGACTGGAGGAGTTGTTTGCGGCGTTTCATAACTGCGTGCCCTTATATCTCCTGCGTGTCGTCAAATTGCTCCAGGTAATCTCCCACGCGTCGCAGGAATGTGCCTCCCAACATGCCATCCACCACGCGGTGGTCGTATGATAGCGAGAGGAATACCATTTGGCGTACGGCGATTAAATCCCCATAGGGCGTTTCGACTACTCCCGGCTTTTTACGGATAGCACCTGTTGCCAAAATAGCAACCTGTGGCTGATTGATAATAGGGGTACCCATTACATTGCCAAAAGAGCCGACGTTGGTGACAGTAAAGGTGCCACCCTGTATTTCATCCGGGCTGAGCTTATTGTCTCGTGCTCTTGTCGCGAGGTCGTTGACAGCCTTGGTTAAGCCAAGAAGATTTAGGTTATCAGCCTGTTTGATGACGGGGACGATAAGGTTGCCACTTGGCAAGGCTGCCGCCATTCCAATGTTGATATTTCCTCTTTTAATAATCTTGTTATCCTCAACCGAAATGTTAATCATGGGGAAGTCGCGAATGGCTTTTGCGACAGCCTCCAGGAATATCGGAGTGAAGGTGATGTTCTGACCGTATTTTTTCTTGAAGTTTTCTTTAATTCGATTCCTCCAATTGACGATTTTGGTCACATCGACCTCTACAAAGGAGGTGACGTGGGGCGAAGTCTGCTTGGACATTACCATGTGGTCGGCGATAAGCTTTCGCATTCTGGTCATTTCGATGATTTCGTCTTTACCAGATAAGGATTGGCTGATAACGGGTGCTTGCTTTTTTGCTGTTACAGGGGGAGCAACTTTCGGCTGCGTACCCCGATTGTTGACATAAGCAAGGATGTCTTTTTTGGTGACTCTTCCTCCTTTACCTGACCCTTGGATACTATTTAACTCCTCAATAGAAATATTTTCAGCTTTCGCAATATTTCTGACTAAAGGGGAGTAAAAGCGACCATTGCCGTTTGATGTCACCTGGGGTGTTGCCGCGACTGCTGCCTGAGTTGTGGTTGTTGTCTGAACAGGTTGCTTCGATGCTGAAACCGTGGCGGTAGGTTTATCTTCTTTTGCGGGTGCAGGAGGCGCGGAAGAAGGGGCTTCTCCCTCTGTTAGGATAGTCGCGATGACGGTTCCTACCTCGACGACATCATTCTCCTGAAAGAGTACTTCACCCATGACTCCGCCTGTTGGTGAAGGTACTTCTGAATCTACTTTATCTGTTGCAATTTCGAGAATGGTTTCATCCTCTTCAACTTTGTCGCCCGGTTGTTTAAGCCATTTGAGGATGGTCGCTTCCATGATACTTTCACCCATTTTGGGCATTACCAAATCTACTACTGCCATGATTGTTTGTTTTTTGTAATTACTTACGAGTACACCATATTTTACCCCAAAACGGGCATCCGTAAGTAGTTACTATTTTTTACCTGTATAGGTGATACCACCCAATACCACGGTGCAAAGATATGACATTTGCTAATTAAAGACTACAAAAAATCAAACATCTTCTACCAACAAATCCAAAATATAATCCAATTGCTGTTTATTCTCGTCAATATAGCGAAGCCCCTCTTGTCTTAGTGCTTTCAGATTCTTTGTGGAGGCATCATCCATGCTTGGGTTGGCGATGAATAGTTCTGTCTCAATCCTGAAAAATTGTTTGTAGCAGTCGGAGTCAAAGTACTTGTTTTTCTGTTCAATCTCTTTGAATATTTTGCGGACGTGGTACGCATTTGTCTCGGAATTACTAGACATGAGAATATCAATGATGGGCTTTATCCAGCTGATACTTCCCGCGTCTTTCATGCTGCTGTACTTATAGGGTTCTTTTATAGCTCCTGTTCCGATGGAGACAATTATCATATCCTCAGCGTTTGGGTTGGTAGGTTTATCATCGCGTTTTAACAGTTTTGCAAAATCCAGTTTTTTAACTTCCGAATAAGCACACAACGTTGGATTATTAGCATAAAGCCCACCGTCGATTAGGTGATAGGTCGTATCACTAAGAGAGGTGATGCTTGCAGGCTCGAAGAAAGTTGGTGCGGCGCTAGTCGCTCTAGCAACATCTTTGACGTAAAAATCCTTTCGCTTTGCTTTGGCATTATGGCTGGTGAAGAGAACAGCTTGGCGCTTTTCAATATCGTAAGCAGGAATAAGACAAGGCTTTAATAATTGGCTAAGTTTGGTGTCTTTGAAGTTTTTTTGCAGAACCTCTTCCAAACTATCTGCATCGTATTTTTCATCGGACAAACCGCCAAGGCGCCATATTTTTTGAAAAACCGAACTGCTGAAAATTTTATCCCCTTCTTTCATATAAAAATCCAGTACCTCACTCGATGAAAATTTGGGGCGTCTTCTGGAATTCGGCAATAGGTAAAGGCAGGCTAATATTCCTCCGGTGCTCGTTCCAGCTACAAAGTCAAAGATGTCTCCAATGTGATAAGATTTTCGGTTTTTGTGCTTTTTACGCATCTTGCGTTGGTATTCGGTTTCGATATAATCGAGGATAACAGCCGGAAATATACCCCGGATGCCGCCTCCGTCAATGGTTAGGATTTTTACTTTGGAACTCATCTTTTTACTTGTTTTAGACTTGTGAAGCTACTTTGCTAATGCAAATATACACATTCTCTTGTTTAAGTAAGTGTTCAAATTAAATCACATATAAACTTGCATTATCTTTTAACCCTTTTAACCTAACTCTGCGTTGCAAAAATCCTTACGTAGCTTTGGCTATGCGCGGTTTTTGCGCCCTGATTCAGGCTAAAATCTAACACAATCTTATGGTGACCCAATTTTGACCACTTACTTTTATTTCAATTTATCGCAATTATTCTGTTTTTTTCTGCTGAGCTATGAAAAAGTCGATTTTTAATTCTGAAGGCTGTGGGAAACAGCCTCCCGAAAGTGCTGTTTCCACAGAATGATGAGATTTTTGCAAAAAATCGTATTTTTGCATAAAAGACTTTTTATGGACATCATATCACTAGAGGGAATGCGCTTTTTAGGCGCTCATGGTTTTTACGAAGAGGAGGCTATTCTTGGGGGAGAGTTTTATTTGGATATCGCCGTCGCTGTGGATGTCACTCCGGCATTAGAAGAGGACGACCTGTTTAAAACACTAAATTACGAAACGCTTTTTTATCTGTGTAAACAGGAAATGGAAACACCTTCAAAGTTGTTGGAGACGGTTGCTCATCGAATCGTAGCTCGCATCGAAAAACAGTTTGAAGACGAAGTCAAAGGAATTCGGCTTAAACTGAAGAAGATAAATCCCCCCCTTGACGGACAAGTTGAAGCGGCCTGTATTGAGGTTCAAAAAGGACATTATGAGCCTCCCTCGAAAAAAATACTGAAAAAAATGGCAGCGTTTTTGAAAGATGCAGACTATTGTAGCTAAGGGATGAC
>JALVDO010000012.1 GCA_027008975.1 Saprospiraceae bacterium
CGGAACCTGTCACACCCAGCAATACCTCTGACCGCTCTCCGCCTTGGATAGCTCGCACCAGCCGCTCGATTGCCTCCGGTTGGTCGCCCGTAGGCTGAAATGGAGATATTAGTTCGAATGCCATTGCTATTCCGAATCAAAAATTTTCACCTCATCGTCATCATCCGAATACTGATCTTCCGTTCGGTCAACAAACCACTTGCCGTCTATTTTTTTTAGGAAAAACGTAGAACTGTAATCATCGTATTCGTCTCTCAAATTGCAGGAACAGGTAGCCATTGTTTTTTCTTCTTTGCATTTTATTTGTAAAAAAGTAGTCTGAGTGATTCCGGCATCATCGCTTTCCTCATCGAATAAATCTCGTAGGGAAGAAAGGATGTTTTTCATCTCCGGTGTACTCATAGAGATTGCACCATCAAACTCATTATTATCTAAATGAGCCTGAAATTTCCGCACCGTCTGCTCTGGAGTAAGTGCAACGGACACTTCAGAAGTTTCAGCGTGTGGAGTACTGTTCTGACAAGCAATTATCAGGAGAAAAACAGGAAGAAATAAGTATTTTCGGTATGTCATAAATAGACTATTAATTAGTCAGCATGACGGGCATAACGAGCATTAGGATTTCCTCTCCCTCCACCTCTTCTGCCGGCAATAGAATACCCGCACGCGAAGGAGTTGACAATTCAATCTTGACATCTTCAGACTCCAATACACCAAGCATCTCGACTAAAAATTTAGCGCTGAATGCAATGCTAAATGCCTCCCCATCAAACGTACAAGGCAGATTCTCGGTTGCTTCATTGGCAAAATCCAAATCCTGTGCTGAAACCGTCAGACTTTTATCCGTAATATTCAGTACAACCTGATTGGTGGTTTTGTTGGAATAAATGACGATACGCTTGAGCGAATTTAGAAAATCAAGCCTGTTTACCGTTAATAAATTCGGGTTGTCAATCGGAATAACGGCGTTGTAGTCCGGATATCGCGCATCTATTAACCGACAGATTAATTTTGTGTCGTCAAAGGTGAAAAAGGCATTGGCTTTGTTGAAAGAAAGCGCTACCTCCCCACCATCGGGCAATGCGCCCTTGAGTAAATTGAGTGCTTTTCTTGGTACGATGAAAGAAGTCGAAACCTCACTTTCTATATTTGAAAAAGTATATTTCACCAACTTGTGCGCATCTGTTGCAACAAGGATTAATTTATTAAAATCTACCTGGAAATAGACCCCTGTCATCGCAGGTCGAAGCTCATCAGTACTCGCAGCAAAAACAGTCTTACTAATGGCCTGAGTAAGCTGTGGTGCAGAGACCTTTATCGAGTCAACCTCATCCGGCGTGGGCAACTCCGGAAAATCCTCGCCATTCTCTCCTGCGAGCTTGTACTTTCCGAAAGCGGAGGTGATTTCTACCCCAAAAGTTTCTTCATCAATTGTAAAAGTAATCGGCTGCTGTGGAAGTGCTTTTAATGTCTCCAACAATATCTTAGCAGGAATGGCAACAGCTCCGCTCGTATCTGCCATCACTTCCATCGAAGTGATAATCGTCGTCTCTAAATCGGACGCACCAATCGTCAATTGATTGCCTTCGATGGTAAACAGAAAATCCTCCAAAATAGGCAATACAGGGTTAACCCCCACAGCTCCCCCTGCAATTTGTAATTTCCGTAACAACTCGGATGAAGATACACTAAATTTCATATTACTATTATTTATCAAGGCGCGAAAATACGCCGGTTTTTTCTCAATTAATTTTCATATAGAAATGCAAACACAAAAATAGTTTTTTTCACTCATATCTTCCTACTAATTGTGTAAAAATATTGAATTCTTCTGAAGTAATGACGTTCGTATGGTATTTTTGGTCGCAAAGACAAGAAAAAATAGGTTTCTATTATAAATTTAAGAAAAATTTGTTTTCTTTTGCACTACTTCCAAAAATTCAAACGTTAAAAAGGGCATTTTGCACTTCCATTTGAATCTGAGTTGTAATTTTACATTAAAAAAAGCTTCGGTGTAGAAATCTAATTTACACGGATTAAGCATAAGGGAAATAAATGAGATTATTTAGCTTTTTTAAGCAGGAGTTGGCAATTGATTTGGGCACCGCCAATACGCTAATTATTCAGGATGGAGAGGTAGTCGTTGACCAACCCTCTATTGTGGCCATTGATCGCCGTACCGATGAAACCATCGCAGTGGGAGACAGAGCTATGCAAATGCATGGAAAGACACACGACAAAATAAAAACTGTCCGGCCGTTAAAGGATGGTGTTATTGCCGATTTTAAGGCTGCCGAGAATATGATTCAAGGCATGATAAAAATACTGGGGAATAAGAAACGGCTTTTTTCACACCTGAAAATTGTTATTTGTATTCCGTCCGGTATCACTGAAGTGGAAAAAAGGGCCGTTTTTGATTCTGCTGACCACGTTGACTCCAATGAGACTTACTTGATTTACGAACCGATGGCCGCAGCACTGGGAATAGGTCTTGATGTGGAGGAACCCGAAGGAAATATGATTATTGATATCGGGGGGGGAACAACTGAAATTGCAGTCATCGCACTTTCCGGCATCGTCTGTGACCAGTCAATACGGATTGCCGGTGATGAATTCACTCAGGATATTGTCGACTTTATGAAAAGAGAACACAATATTCTGATTGGAGAACGAACAGCAGAACAAATCAAGATAAATGTGGGCTCCGCACTCTCCGAGTTGGATAATCCACCGGAGGACTATCCCGTCAATGGTCGAGACCTGATGACAGGGGTGCCAAAACAAATCTTGGTCAGCTATAAAGAGATTGCTTCTGCCCTTGACAAATCTATTTCCAAAGTTGAGGATGCAATACTGAAAGCATTGGAATTGACACCTCCGGAGTTAGCTTCTGATATTTACAAAAGAGGGATTTTCCTGACGGGGGGTGGTGCACTCATTCGCGGTTTGGCAAAGAGAATTTCGTTAAAGACCAAACTAAATGTACACATCGCAGAGGATCCCCTGAGGGCGGTAGTAAAAGGCACTAGTATCGCATTGCAAAATACGGACAAGTTTTCCTTTTTAATGGATCGTTCTAGCGTTAATATTTAGCGGGCTTTCCTCTAACCACTTCGTATTATGAATAGTTTTTCAAACCTATTCTCCACCTTTAGTAGCTTCCTTCTTTTTCTTCTGTTGGAGGTCTTGAGTTTCGTCGTCATTATTAGGGGGAACGAGCATCAAAATAAGGTGTTTTTCACTACTTCTAATGCATTTAGCGGTTATATTGCAGAAAAGACAACCAACGTCAATCATTATTTTTCGTTGGCAAAAGAGGTGGAGCGGTTGAAGACTGTAAATGCCAAATTAATGGAGCAAAGAGAAAATGCACGTCTTTTGCTCTCCCCTTTAGATTCCAATGCGACCAACCAAGATGACACCTTGTTTTTGCAGGAGTTCCATTTCCGACCGGCAACCATTGTCAATAAATCTTTTTTTGGCAATAAAAATTACATGACTATCGATAAGGGGAAAAGGGATAGCATTAAGGTCAATCAAGGCGTAATTTCAGATGATGGGCTTGTGGGAATCGTCGTTGCAGTAGGAACTCATTTCTCACGCGTGATGACGCTATTACATCGCTCGACGAGCATTAGTGCCATGATTAAAAAGAATCAAAGCTTTGGTTCTATTGTCTGGCGGGGTAACACACCCAATGTCGTCCAATTGGAAGCAATTCCCAAGCACATCGAAGTAGATATTGGAGACACCATTGTAACAAGCGGGTACTCCAATATTTTTCCGGCGCAATTGCCCATCGGAACAATAAGAGATTTTAAAGTAAAAAAAGGCAACAGCAATTACGAAATCGAAGTGCAACTGTTCAATGACCTGACATCTTTGAAACACGTTTATGTCATAGACAACTTGCTGTTGGATGAACTGAAAAATTTGGAAAAGAATGAATAAACTGGTTACAAACAATATTATTTGGTTTGTTCTTCTCGTGCTATCACAGGGGCTTATTCTTCGAAATTTTTCTGAAGGAGTTGGCGGGCCGTTTTATTTCCATGTGTTTTTATACCCTTTGTTTTTGTTCCGTTTTCCCATCGGCACGCCTAGATATATCCAACTGATTGTTGCGTTCTTTCTCGGGATGAGTATTGATTTTTTTTATGATTCTCCCGGAGTCCACGCAGCGACATCGGTGTTCACCATGTATGTCCGACCACTGGTATTAAACGCTTTTGAGCCAAGAGAGGGATACAATATCAACATCTCTCCTACTATTTCGCAGTATGGAGTGGGTTGGATTAGTCGATACACCGGTACTTTATTGTTGATACACCTATTTATTTTCTTTTCGATAGATGCTTTTACTTTTTATTATATAACCGATATATTGTTGAAGACAGCCTCCTCGTTTGTTATAAGTATTGCATTTGTTTTAATGACTTTGTTTATATTTAATACAAAACAATAATCTTGGCTAAAGCGTATTCAGATCGTCCTTTTCACATCAAAATGCTGTTTTTTATCGCAGCGGGAATGCTCATTGCCAAAGCGTTTCAGTTGCAGGTATGGGATGATAGTTATCGAACGATTGCAGATGCCACCATCAAGGGAGAACACATCCTTTATCCTGCCCGGGGAGTCATTTTGGACAGGAAAGGAAGAGCCTTGGTCAATAACACCCCTATGTATGATTTGCTAGTCACCTATGCTCAAATTGACCCCCAAATGGACACCACGGACTTTTGTAATCTGCTTGGAATTACCAAAGAGTACTTCACCAAAACGTTGAATAAAAACTGGAAAAGTGTTCGCTGGGATAAAAGGGTACCTTTTCTTTTTTTGACAAAAATCCCGCCGGAAATTTACAATAGGTTTGCAGAGAACCTCTACCGATTCCCCGGATTCTCAGGGCAGTTGAGAAGTATCCGAAGTTATCCTTATCCTGTCGCCGCCCATGTACTGGGATATATTAATGAGGTCAGAACAAAAGAGTTGAAAGACTCATCACAGGTAATGGACAATCGATTCGTCTCCACCTACACTCTTGGTGATTACATCGGGGTCAGTGGACTGGAAAAGCAATACGAATATTATCTTAGAGGAAAAAAAGGGGTGGAACACATCCTCAAAAATAATAGGGGTAAAGAAGTTGGTAAATACCAGAATGGCAAATTGGATATTCCTCCGCGAGCAGGGGACAACCTGCACACAACGCTGGATGTTGAATTACAAAGATACGCAGAGGAATTGATGCAAAATAAAGCAGGTAGCATCGTGGCAATCGAACCCTCCACAGGAGAAATATTGGCAATGGTCAGCGCCCCAACTTACGACCCTAATGTACTCGCTTTGGGGCAGGGGAGAGGAGCAGCTTATGCCAAACTAAGTCAAGACAAAAATAAACCTTTTATTAATAGGTCCATTTATGCCACCTATCCCCCAGGATCACTTTTTAAGCCCATTGCTGCCCTGATAGAGCTACAGGAAAAAACACTGACACCCAATCGGGGAATTCCCTGCGAGGGAGGGTATTATTACAAGGGGACATTGTTCACTAAGTGCCATATTCACCCTTATTGTAAAAATGTATCCATAGCATTACAGCATTCTTGTAATGCTTACTTTGTCACGACTTTTCGGGAGGTCGTGGATCAATACAGTTATACAACACCCGGACGTGGGCTTGATGAATTTAACAGCTACCTTGATAAATTTGGAATTGGACACCGGCTCGGACTTGATTTCCCCGGTGAAAAACGAGGTTTTTATCCCTCTTCCAAATACTTTGATGAAGTTTACAAAAAGGAAAGTCGATGGTACTCAATATGGATTAGATCACTCGGCATTGGTCAGGGAGAATTATTGCTGACCAACATCCAAATGGCTAACCTCGCTGCTGCCATTGCTAATAGAGGGTACTACTACACTCCACACCTCGTAAAAGAAATTGAAAGTGAAGACGGAAGCATCCTCAGAATAAAGG
>JALVDO010000013.1 GCA_027008975.1 Saprospiraceae bacterium
AAAAATTATATTTCGAAGACTTTGTCGCCCTGAAAGATACGACCTCTGTCATTTATCAAACCTGGTACGATAACGAATCGACAAATGCCGTAGAAGTCTTTGATGAAATCGCCTCCAAATACACCTGTTTTTTTGTTAACCAAATCATCACCACACTGGTCAAAACCGAGGGGGGGAGCATCTACGCCAAGGGCGACAACATCGATACGCCCTGTGGGATTGCCCTGACGGAAGCACTCCGCCCGCTCATCAACAGGATGGATCAAAAAGCAGCCGTTGAAGACTTCAGCCGCTCTAAGGGATTGCTTCAGGAAAAAGTCGAAAAAGTTATCGCCGAACTGGCAACAATGGAAGTGCGCGACAAAAAAGGTATCAGCAAGAATCTACAAACCAAGGTGTGGGGTGTCAATGTATCCAGTTCTGACGTAGAAATAACAGCCATCAGCATTCTAAAAGTCGGTTTCAAGCTAGACCAATATTTTTCAATTAAACTAAATTCAAAGGCCGGTGTTGTAACCATTACACTACCTGAACCGACTATCCTTTCACACGAGGTTTACCCTAAAATTGAAAAACTCGACATTGGATGGCTTAGAGAGGTAGAGGATATTAACCTCAACGACGCCATTAATGTATTGCGTGAAGAATTCAGAAGAGATGCATTGGATAGCGACATCATGGATAAATCCAAAAAACAAGCCGTCGAGTTGATGAACACCATGTTTATGCCACTGGTACAAACCATGAACTCCAAATACAAGCTCAAAGTAAAATTCAAGGCCGTCAAGCATAAGGATTATGAGGTGGAAGATAATAAGGAAAAGGAAGACGCTCCTCGATTAAAAAATTAATACAAAATGACAGACCATACAGCATCACCGGACTATTGGAATTACAGGTATATCGAAAATAATATACCGTGGGACATCGGCGGGATTGCGCCAATCATCAAGAAAAAACTTGATAGCATAGAAGGAAACAAAGCGATAAAAATTCTAATCCCCGGAGCCGGGTTGGCACATGAAGCAGCCTATCTACACCGTCGTGGATTTAGCAATGTATTTGTTTGTGATTGGGCAGAAGCAGCCTTCGACCACCTCAGGGAGCAATGCCCTGACTTCCCGGAAGAACACTTATTGATTGGCGACTTTTTTGATTTGGACATCAAAGTAGATTTGATTATTGAACAGACCTTCTTTTGTGCCATCCCCCGTCGTCGCAGAAAAGATTATGCTCAAAAAGCGGCTTCCCTTTTAAACGAAGGTGGCCAGCTCATCGGACTTTTGTTTTCTTCCGAATTTGAAAGAGAAGGACCGCCTCACGGTGGCTGCAAAGAAGAATACGTTGAGCATTTCATCCCTTACTTCGACATTATTACCATGGAGGAAAGTACGGGCTCTATCAAACCCCGAATGGGAAATGAATTGTATTTAGAGCTGAGGACTTCCATCTTCTGAAAAATGGTACCCATAAGTATTTACATTTTTTTAAGTAATTACTTACCACCTCATCTTTATGTTTGCAATTTGGTGATAAGGGGAACACGGATACCCATACCCATGCGGGCGCGACAAGACCCAGACGGGCACGTATTGGTGCTGTCCCGAGCATACGCTCCCGTATCGGGGTATGGGTACCGGTGAGGGCTGGCTGTGCAGGCTAAGCTTTCACCCTTTGGGTTCGTTCAGCCATGTGGGAAACCGTGGGGCAATGATTAGCTATGAATGAATTAGTTGGTGCTCGGAATATGTGACGCCTTGGTAAGTTGCATATAACCCAATTTTCCTGCGTCAGCTTAGGGTATGCAGGGTTTCTTCAAAAAATCCCAACCAATGCTTTCCCCTACCCCGTCTAACACAATAAACATAAAATATAAACAGATGCAAAAACGATTCACAGCCCTACTCTTAATACTTTTTTTCGGACTATCACTTTTCGGACAGCAGCTCAAAATATTTAGCGGAGCATCTACTAATTTATTTAGCCGGAAACCTCGCATTCCCATCGGTTTGGAATATATTTCCCGTGACGGTGTGGCTGTCGAAATAACTTATGGGATAAAAGCCCGAAAATGGGCGCTTGTAGACAGGTATTTCCCCAATTATTCAGACTATTACAGCGTGGCTGGTGCTATAAAATACTACCTCCGAAGACCCCGTTTGCTATTGGATAATGTAGGATTTCATATCGAACTCATGCCGCAGGATTTTGGGATAGTAGATAATATCACTACTTATCACCAAGACACAAACACCAGCTATACATCCACTGCAAAAATTTCCGCCCAAGATGTATCCCTGCATTTGAGTGCCGGGCGGCATTGGACAATCCGCTCATGGGGATTTGTTGAGATATTTGCCGATGCCGGTATCAGTCTGGAGTCTGTCGATTATACCATTATCGATGAAAGCCCTCAAATTCTTTTCTTTTGTGGAACCGGGCTGCATTATCATCCTTACCATCCTCCCTTACACAAAGGCATAAAGACATATCCTTCTGTAAATATTGGATTGCGGGTGGGATTTACCAAGGGTTGGTGGTAGCATAGAAGCATGGTGTAGCGACTACTCAAAAATTTCATCGAGTGGCAACTTCAAATCGGGGAAGATAGTAACCTGCACTTCTTTATCACCATCCAGTACCGTATAGACGCCCTCGGAATAATATTTCCCCTCTTTCAAAACGAATACTTCAATACTTCTGGCGTCGGGGTTGACAATCCAGTATTCCTGCACGCCATTTTCTTCGTACAGGTAATATTTTTCGTTGTAATCTTTTTTGGAAGTACTCGGAGAGAGTATTTCCACGATAAAGTCAGGTGCACCAAGACATCCTTGCTCGTCTATTTTTTCCAGGTCGCAAATCACACAAATATCCGGCTGTACAACGGTATTTATTTCATCGTTCTTTCCCTTGTTTTTAGTCAGGCGAACATCAAAGGGAGCATCGTACATCTGGCAACTCTTATTATTCCGAAGATAAACCCAAATTAATCCAAATACATTCCCACTCACCCGCTGGTGGATACTTTTGGGCGCCGGAGACATCTTGTGTATCCACCCTTTAATAAGCTCGACTCGTTGCGAAAAGCGCCAGGTCAGATAATCAGCATAGGTATACTGCTTATTCATGTCCAATTGAGAAATATCTGTGATGAGTTTCTTCATATTGTGTTAGATTAGGCTACCGTAAAGATAAGACAAAAAAAGCCATGCTTCTGTTCAGAGAAGTCATGGCTTTTTTGATTTTGTTCCGGAATAGACTAGAACATCAGCATGGAAAGATCGTCAACTGCTTCTCCTCCTCCACCACCGCTAACGACTAGCGTTGTGATGATGCATAGCGCAAAAAGGGCAATTGCCAATCCCCAGGTTAATTTCTCAATAAAATCAGCAGACTTTGCTGCACCTAACATTTGGTTTGCCTGTGTACCGCCGAAGGTTGCATCCAATCCACCGCCTTTGGGGTTTTGCACCAATACTGCAATCATTAATAATGCACAAACTATACCTGTTAGAATCGTTAATAGCGTTACCATTCTTTATATTATTTTTTTAAGCTTTTAATTTTGGCTGCAAAGAAAGCCTTTTTTTTTGGAAAAGTCAAAATTAATTGCTCATACATTTCAATTGCCTCTTGAAATAGTCCTTGTTTTTCCAGAAGCAGTGCCAATGTTTCCGATGCCATCGATTCGTTTCTTTCGACACTTTTGCCGGCAATTTTAGTGACTTCCTTCTCTTTTTCTTTTGATAAGTCCGGTTTCTTTTCTGTTTCTTTTTTCTTTTTCCTAACGGACACTTTTCTTGCCTTAGTTGTCTTTTCTGAAACCGTTTCGGGTTTTGGCAAGTTCATGGGGCTTTTTCTTCCTAAAAGATTTTGGATTTCGGCTGTCAGTCTACTAAGTCTATCCAGATCAGTCGTCCTACTCAAATCGAGTTGTTCTATTTCTCTGTTTAGGTCCTCAATTTTTCGCAAGACTTCATCCTCCTCGGATTGCCGGGGACTGATGGAGGGAATCGAAACTTCATTTTCGTCTCTATTGTCTCTTTGTCTATCCGAATCATCCGGCACCACCCTTTTTGCAGGGGAGTCCTGTGAGGTATCATCAGATACGGAAGCAGGTCTAGCAGCAAGTGATTCACCTTTCAATTGCTCAATATCCCATGCCAATGTTTTAGGGTCTTTCAATTCCAGTACATCTTCTTCGTTCAGCAGCTCTGCAGTATCTTTTGTTGTTACTTCGCTCTGCATCAAACGTCTCAAGTACGCGCGATCAATACTGTAAACAGCGGCGAGGTGCAAATTTTTATCAATCTCATGGTTATTTTCCAACCGGCTTTTATTTAACAAAAGGTATTTAAGGTTGGCATTGTAAGGATATTGAATGGATAATGTTTTTAATTCTTCATATGAAGTATTAAAAAGAGTGGCAGGATTATCAATATGTGCAATCAACTTTGCTTTATTCATACATTTTCGGCATTGATAACCTCGCAATGTAAACTACATTTAAATAAAATTCAACCTTTTTGGCAAGAAAGTGAGTTTTTTGAAACTTTTTCATAGTAGAAAGTGTATAAATTAGTAAGTTATTGTTTATGTTTTCTGAAATAAAAATTTATTTTTTCCGGAAAATGACAACAATATAATTAATTAAATCGTATTATTGCTGTATGAAGTAAATTTCAGGCAGGTATTTATCATTTTATGGTTATCTGCCTGCCCAAATCCCTATAATATATGCGTCAACTAAAAATTACAAACAGGATTACTTCGAGGGAAAGTGTAGCGCTTGACAAATATCTTACTGATATTGGCAAGATTGCTTTGCTTACCCCGGAAGAAGAAGCCGAATTGGCAGGAAGGATTCGAGAGGGTGACCAAGATGCCCTTGAAAAGCTAACCAAAGCTAATTTGCGTTTCGTCGTTTCTGTCGCCAAGCAATATCAAAACCATGGATTGTCCCTCAGCGACTTAATCAACGAGGGTAATGTTGGACTGATGAAAGCTGCAAAAAGATTCGATGAAACTAAAGGTTTCAAATTCATCTCCTATGCGGTATGGTGGATTCGTCAATCTATCCTCCAAGCTATCGTTGAGTATTCCAGAATTGTCCGTTTACCTCTCAATAAGGTAGGGTCTTACAACAAGGTCAATGAAGCCTATGTCACCTTTGTTCAGCAGTATGAGCGAGAACCTTCACACGAAGAGTTGGCAGAGATATTAGGTATCAAAGAAAAAGAAGTGGCAACAATGCTAAAAGGGAATTCCAGACACATGTCGATGGATGCACCCTTGAGTGGGGATGATGGAAACTCTACCATGTTGGATGTTTACTCTAATGAAGGAGAAATGAGCCCGGACGGCGTATTGATGGATCAATCTCTAAAAGAAGAAATCCAACAGGGTCTATCCATTCTCGCACCACGTGAGTTGGAAGTCTTATCTGCCTATTATGGTCTGAATGGCCATAAATCCCTGACGCTGGAAGAAATCGGAGAACTCTACGGCCTAACCCGAGAGCGCGTTCGACAAATTAAAGAGCGAGCTATTAGAAGGCTTCGAAAATCTTATAATAAGAATTCTCTCAAATCGTATTTGGGTCAATAATAAGAGCAAAAAATCAAAAGAGCGGCTTTCTCCAAAAAAGAGTTAGCCGCTTTTTTTGTGATAATCAAACAACAAAGAGCGAAGTATGGATACTTCGCTCTTGTTAGAAATCACCCGACTGTTATTATGAAGAATAATAACAATGTAGAACAAAGGTAAAAATTTTTGAACAATTAGCAAACGAACTGCCCTACAAAAAAGGATTTTCTCATAAGCTCAAGGCAGCAGCAGGAATTTTTGCAAAGCAAAAAATTCTGTTAATCCTGTTAATCCTGTCAGAAAAAAGGCTAATCTTGTCAAGTAAAAAATTGAGTCTTGCATCATTGGTACAATTATCTTGACTAAATAAATGAGAATT
>JALVDO010000014.1 GCA_027008975.1 Saprospiraceae bacterium
TATTCTTGTTTACAGCACTTTAATATTGTTATCTACTCGTTAAAAACTAAAATAAAAATATTATTTTTTTTCAATAGAGGTCTTCTTTCTTCAAAAAATATTTTTTTCGCAGGATGTACTAGAAAATAAATATCCATCAGGTTCTTGATAATTGTCTAAAGAGAAGTACCTTGGGGCTGATTTAAAAGCCTATGGTAGGCCTAATTTAAGATAGTCAAGTAAATTAGGCTGCCTGAATGTAGGTCGGGTAGGTTCTGTGCCGTTAAAGCAATAAAAAAATAAACAGATGAAATTATTACTCCATTCCGTTTTCACCATCCTTTTCTGTTTTTATTTTCATTCCGGATATAGTCAGTCTAAGTCAATCAACTACTATTTACCGGACATTAAATACGACAAAAATATTCCAACGCCGGAATCCGTCTTTGGTTTCCAGATTGGTGACTGGCATTTGAGCCACGACCAGTTGGTGCGTTACATGTACATACTGGCGGAGCAATCTCCACGGGTTACGCTTACCGAATACGCTCGCACCTACGAAGGCAGACCGTTGATTTATCTGACTATTACTTCAGAAGATAATCACAAAAAATTGGACAAAATAAAAAAACAACACCAGCGGTTAGTCTCCGACGAAAACTTTGACGAGAAGAGCTTATCCGATATGCCGGCGGTTTTATACCAGGGATTCAGCATACATGGGAATGAGCCAAGCGGTGGCAATGCAGCTCCCCTTGTCGCCTACTACCTGGCAGCTGGCAAGAGCAGAGAAGTACAGCGCATCTTGAAGAGTGAAGTCATTTTATTAGACCCCTGTTATAATCCTGATGGCTTTAATCGCTTTGCAAGCTGGGCAAACACCCACAAAAACGCAACCCTTACCTCCGACCCACAAGATATTGAATACAACGAACCCTGGCCGCGAGGACGCACGAATCACTATTGGTTTGACCTCAACCGTGACTGGCTCCTCGTCCAACTGCCGGAAAGTCAGGGACGCATCAAGGCCTTCCATGACTGGCATCCCAACGTACTGACCGACCATCACGAAATGGGTACCAATGCCACCTACTTTTTTATGCCCGGAGAATCAACTCGAATCCACCCACTAACCCCTCCAATGAATCAGGAATTAACGGCTGATTTGGCCGATTATTTTGCAGCTTCCCTGGATGAAATCGGCTCTTTGTATTATTCCGGAGAGTCTTTTGACGATTTTTATATTGGGAAAGGCTCTACTTATCCCGACGTCAACGGCTGCGTAGGTATCTTATTCGAGCAGGCGAGTTCAAGGGGGCATCTTCAGGAAAGTGATAATGGTCTAATTAGTTTCCCCTTTACCATCCGGAATCACGTTGCGACGGCGCTGGCTACACACAGAGGGATTTTAAAAAATCGGGAAAAAATTCTGCATTTTCAACGTGCCTTTTTTAGAAATGCAATGAAAAATGCCAAGGCGGATAAACTTAAAGCCTACGTTTTTTCTGCCGGAGATGACCACTCCCGACAAGTAGCGTTTTTGGATTGGCTGGATAGGCAACAAATTGAAGTCTATCAATTGGGCAAGGAAATTACTATTCAAAATCAGACTTATTTACCTCAGAATGCTTTTGTCGTCCCGTTGGAGCAGCAGCAATACACCTTTATTAAAGCAGCCTTTGAGTCGCGGACTACTTTTGAGGATAGTTTGTTTTACGATGTATCTGCCTGGACGTTGCCACTTGCTTTCAATTTGCGCTACAGCGAAATAAAACAAAAAGATTTTTCCAAGGCGTTACTGGGCAATCAAGTTCATGCCAATAATTTTAAACAGGTCGATATCGAACCGGAGATTAGTGATTATGCTTACCTGATGCCATGGGATGATTATCTGGCACCAAGAGCACTCCACCAGTTATTATCACTAGGGCTAAGAGCGAAGGTTGCTATTGCTCCCCTACAGATAGACGGGCGTAATTTCAGGCGCGGCACCATTATGATTCCCGTTCAAAACCAGACCTTATCCCCTGAAAAGTTAAACGAAGTAGTTCAGGAAATAGCAAAGCAAACAGGTGTCGAGTTTTTTGCAGCAGATAGTGGCTACACCCCATCCGGACCCGATTTTGGCAGTCCCCAGATGATGACGCTACAAGATGAAAAGGTCATGCTAATGGCGGGGCGTGGCACTTCTTCTTATCAGGCAGGAGCAATTTGGCATTTGTTAGATCGGCGATACAAAATTCCCGTCAGCAAAGTATCCCCCGATCGAATTGGAAACGTTGATTTATCAAAATACACCGTTATCATTATGGCAACAGGTGGATACAATACCATCACAAAGCAGGGAGTCGAAGCACTAACAAACTGGGTCGAAGAAGGGGGCGTGTTAATTGCATTCGCGGAAGCGGCAAAATGGGCTTCAAAAAACCGTTTAATCAATTTGCGATTCAAATCGGCAGGACAATCCACGAGTGGCACGCGAACTTATGCAGATATCAGAAGAGATAACGGCGCACGCTATATCGGCGGAGCAATCGCAGAAGCCAAGGTGGACTTGACCCACCCGCTTTTATTCGGTATAGACAGCCCTACATTGCCGCTATTCAGAAAGGGAACTTTATTCATGGAAAAATCAAAAAATCCTTACGCGACACCGATGGTTTATACCGACTCTCCAATCATTAGCGGTTATGCCAATGCTGTGAATAAAAAGGCGATGGCGAACTCTGCCGCCTCCATTGTTTTCGGAAAAGGAAGGGGCAGAATCGTCGTCTTTATGGATGACCTCACCTTTAGAGCTTATTGGTGGGGAACTGCCAAAATACTAGGCAATGCCATTTTCTTTGGCAGGATAATAAACGGGCAGGGGGTAGAGCGATAAGTTTTTTGTACTTTTGCGGGCAAATAATTTAAATGGATTTTTTATTACAGGCAAAAGACGAAGGAAGTGAAGCAAGAGCGGGCGTTATTTCGACGGCTCACGGCGAAATATTGACGCCGATTTTTATGCCCGTTGGCACTGTCGGCTCCGTCAAAGCCGTTCATCAACGGGAGTTGAAGGATGATATTCAAGCACAAATTATCCTTGGCAACACCTATCACCTTTATTTACGCCCCGGCACGGAAGTACTACAGGCAGCAGGAGGGTTACATAAGTTCAACGGCTGGGATCGCCCCCTATTGACGGATAGTGGTGGCTATCAGGTGTATTCCCTAAGTGGAAGGAGGAAAATAAAGGAAGAGGGCGTCACATTCCAGTCGCATATTGATGGCTCCCGTCACCAGTTTACACCCGAAAACGTGATGGACATTCAGCGTATTATTGGCGCAGATATTGTGATGGCATTCGATGAATGCCCACCACACCCCTGTGATTACCACTATGCACGCCGCTCAATGGAGTTGACACACCGTTGGTTAGAGCGCTGCATCAACCATTTTGATAACACGGAGGGTTTGTATGGATATGAGCAGACACTAGCGCCTATTGTACAAGGCAGCACCTATGATGATTTGCGAAAAAAATCAGCAGAAACCATCGCCGGCTTCAACCGGGACATGAATGCTATCGGCGGATTGTCCGTAGGAGAACCCGCCGAGGAAATGTATCGCATAACGGATATGGTTTGTCGTATTTTACCCAAGGATAAACCGCGTTATTTGATGGGTGTCGGCACACCGGTCAATATTTTGGAATGTATTGCGTTAGGTATAGATATGTTTGATTGCGTATTGCCAACCCGAAATGCTCGTCATGGATTATTATACACGGCGGAGGGTATCATAAATATCAAAAACAAAAAATGGGAAAAGGATTTTAGCCCTATCGATGAAAATAGCACTTGCGAAACGAGTCGTTTTTACACCAAGGGGTATCTTCGACATTTGGTGAGGAGTAAGGAATATCTGGGGGCACAAATTGCCTCCATCCACAATCTTGCATTTTTCCTTTGGCTGGTTGGAGAAGCAAGAAGGCATATCATCGAAGGCGATTTCACCACCTGGAAAAACGAAATGGTCATAAAACTACAAAGGAGATTGTAATGCTCAAAACGATAGATTGGTATATCATCAAAAAATTTTTAAGGACCTTTTTCTTTACGGTCTTTATTTTTGTTGTGATAGCTGTCGCCATTGATTTTAGTGAGAAAGTTGAAAAATTTATAGAATCGGCTATCACAAAGGATGAGATTTGGCTTCAGTATTACCCCACTTTTATCTTGTTTATTTCAGGTATGTTATGGCCGTTATTAGTCCTGATTGCAGTCATTTTTTTTACGTCCCGAATGGCTTCCAACTCCGAGATTATTTCCATTTTTAATGCAGGTGTCAGTTTTAGGAGGTTGCTGCGGCCCTATCTTGTCGCTGGTGTTTTTCTAGCAGGTGTCCACTTTATAAGTAGTTCCTACTTCATCCCCAAAGGCAATAAAACGAGACTGGATATTGAACACGCCTATTTATACACTCATAACGACAAGGGGAAAAAACACGATGTCCATCTGTTTGTGGCACCCAATACCAAGGTTTTCGTCAATGACTATCGGAAGAAGGACAGCACCATACGCAATTTCAGATTGGAGCACTTTAAGGATGGTGAAATAGACTACATCCTAAAGGCAAATCCCGCCGAATGGCTCGGACCGCCCAACCGCTGGCGTTTGAAAAACTATCAAATTCGGAAAATCAACGGCATGCACGAAACCTTTGAAATGCACCAGGGGGCGACAATGGACACCACTATTAATTTCTCACCTGACGACTTCGTGGATTTCGTTTCACAGCAGGCTATGCTAACCTCTCCCGAGCTCAAAAAAGTAATCGAAAAGCGAACCGAGCGAGGTGCCGGAGGACTCGAGAAGTATAAAGTCGAACTTTATAAACGCTATGCCGAACCCATCACAATTATCATTCTGATATTAATAGGGGTATCTATTTCGGCTCGAAAGGTAAGAGGCGGCATTGGCATGCACCTCGCTATTGGAATGGGTATTGGCGCCATGCTGGTACTACTCTCCAAGTTCGTCGCCGTCTTTGCCAATAGCCAGTTAATTTCCCCACTACTGGGAGTCTGGATACCCAATATAGTTTTTGGATTGGTCGCTTTTTATTTGGTTCGTGGAGCGCAGAATTAAAGTACTATTATCTGATCCCCACTCGCTGCGACCTGTGGTCGCGAAGCGGATACCGGTGTTGGCTTTCAGCCTACCGTTATCAAGACAAAACTACAAAAAAACGCACCAACCCATAGGTCAAAGACCTACACCTTGGTGCGTTTTGCGACTGCATATCGCAACGAGCAGCCTGGATTTAGGTTCTTAATTATGGCGGTGCCAGCAGGTTCTGCGCAATAGTTGGTTTTGTTTTTAAAAATTTGTATTATTGTGTTCAGAATGTTGTGCGAATATTTCGCAGCGAGTTTCACGCTCGCCGCGACCCGTGGTCGCAATGCGAACATTGGGTAGGCTTTTAGCCTACTGTTATCAAGACAAAATTGTAAAAAAAACGCACCAAACCATAGGTTAAAAATCTAAACTTTGGTGTGGTTGGCGACTACGAGTCGTGCCGGACGGGCATCAGTCAAAGACCTACATCTTGGTGCGTTTTGCGACGACACGTCGCAACGAGCAGTCTGGATTTAAGTTCTTAATTGTATTGATGCCAACAGTAGTGTAAAATTGTCATCCGGTGGAAAACAGAGCGACAATAACGTTTTCGGGAGGCTGTTTCCCACAGCCTTCCGAATTTAAGATTTCAAAACACTACCGGACAATCCGATTTTTAATTCTTAATTATGGCGGTGCCAGCAGGGGACAATAAGTCACATTGAGCATGCTACTAAAAATCTAACTTTATCGTTGGGTTTTCCAAAGTGAAATACTGTTCTCTCAAATACAACTCAACACTATCTGAGTACAACCGAATTAACTGTGGGTGTCGATAATCTAGTATTTCGACTTCATAAACCCCCTTAAAAATATTATCCAT
>JALVDO010000015.1 GCA_027008975.1 Saprospiraceae bacterium
TTCTGTAGTTCGTTTAACGTCCCCCAATGGTCGTGATTGCCAAGGAGTGCATCGTTTGCAAACTTACGGATGTCGATGGCGAGTTGCTCGCCTTCGGGCTGCCCTGTTTTGAATGATTTTAATCTATCGTAGTAATATTCGACATCTCTATCGCGTACAAATCTTAGATGCGGGTAATTCTCCAGTAGAATGGCACCATCCGGTAGTAAATCCGGACTGATGTATTGATTGACGACGAGATCCATCGCCACATTGGCTAATTGCGGGTCTTCGAAGCGGTCGGTCATCAGGATGTGTTTAAAAACGATGTGTAGGATTTCGTGTTTCAGTGCGCCGTACTTGCGTCTTTTATCGAGTATCGACTGCGTCCAGAATTGTGGATTGACGGCGAGTAGTATATTCCCCTGCCGTGTGTCTTGTTTTACACCCATAGTCGGTATTGCACCAGAGATGACCTTAGTAATGGTGGAAAAAAGATGACCATAAAACGGCTCGTTAAGTATCAACTCAACGCTAATGGCAGTGATATCGTCCTGAATAGCGGCCGTGTCCATTAAGAAGATTTTTTATCTTCCTCTTTTCCGGGGTGCAAATCCAGTATGTTCCCCATTTCATAGCAAGTGCGGCATCTTGGTTCGTAGGTGTCTTTTTCGCCGAGAACAACGGTTTCGCTATCGCTTATCTTTCTATAGGAATGGACGGCGAGGTTGCCACAATGTTGACAGATGGCGTGCACTTTGGTTATATACTCTGCCATCGCCAATAGATTGGGAATAGGACCGAACGGAATACCTTTGAAATCCATATCCAAACCGGCAACAATAACGCGAATTCCTCGCATGGCTAGTTGTTGACAAACCTGTGGGAGCTCCAAATCGAAGAACTGTGCTTCGTCAATCCCTATCACATCTACGCCTTCCGTTAGCTCCAAAAGCCGCGATGAATGATCTATCGGTGTTGATAAAATATAATTGGAATCATGGGAGACAACCTTGACGTCATCGTAGCGGGTATCGATTTTGGGTTTGAAGATTTCTACCTTTTGGTTGGCTATTTTTGCTCGTTTTAATCGGCGAATCAACTCTTCGGTCTTTCCCGAAAACATCGACCCGCAAACGACTTCAATCCATCCGCTACGCTGCCCCTTAAAGTGTGGTTCTATAAACATTAAATGTATTTTTTTGCTCCTTTGTAGTGTGTTTTGCAAATGTAGGACGTTCTGTCGAGAAAATCATAAATTTCTCTTTTTTTATATATCAATATGACTATCTTGCGGGCTGAATCAATGATGAGAATGAGAATCTGAATGAGAATAAAACAACTTAACGACAAGGAACAAGGAACAAGGAACAAGGAACAAGAAACAAGGAACAAGGAACAAACAAAATAATGCAAATAATAACAGGAGCAGCGGGCTTTATCGGCAGTCGTATGCTGCAAAAATTAAACGAAGAAGGAGAGAGAGACTTTATATTGGTAGATGAATTTTCGAGAGAAGATAAAAATAAAAATTTCGAGGGGAAGCAATATTTGGAGACCATCGACCGCGACATCTTCATCGACTGGCTACTAGACAATGCGAGTAGGGTAGATGGGATTATCCACCTCGGCGCCCGGACGGATACCACGGAGAAGAACGCCGCCATCTTTGACCGACTCAATCTCAACTACACCAAAGACCTGTGGACTATCTGTACTGAAAATAGCATTCCCTTCGTTTATGCTTCGAGTGCGGCGACTTATGGGCTGGGTGAGTACGGCTACGAAGACCGCCACGACATTGTCACCAAACTAAAGCCGCTCAATCCCTACGGCGTTTCCAAAAACGACTTCGATATCTGGGCATTACAACAGGAAAGACAGCCTCCTTACTGGGCAGGCTTGAAGTTTTTTAACGTCTATGGTCCGAATGAATACCATAAGGGACGGATGGCATCGGTCATATTCCACACCTTTAATCAAATAAAGGCAACCGGCGGCATGAAACTCTTCAAATCACACCGCCCGGACATCCAACACGGACATCAGTCAAGGGACTTTGTCTATATCAAAGATGTAGTCGATATGGTGCGCTTCTTATACCGGCAGCAACCCGAAATTGGGCTTTTTAATATCGGCACGGGCAAAGCGCGTACTTTCCTCGATTTGGCAACCAGTACCTTCCACAGTCTTGGGTTGGAGCCCAATATTTCCTTTATAGATACACCCGCCGATATTCGTGATACCTATCAGTATTTCACCGAAGCGAAGATGGATAAAATCCGAAAGGCGGGCTACGATAAGCCGTTTTATTCGCTCGAAGAAGGGGTGGCAGATTACGTGAGGCGCTATTTGGTGACGAAGCTACCACCTAACCACCAATCCACCTCTTAAACCCATCAGTACAGAAGACTGCTTGGTTTTGTACAAGTCAGACATACCGTGATTTTGGTATTTGAGCACTGGATTAAAGCGTATCGAAAACCGGTCGTTTACCCTTAAATCAACATAGGGGTTTAACTGAAGGGCAAAAAAGGATTTCCGGAAGGGTCGATTGGCTGTTGTTTTATCGTCAAAATCATAAATATCGAGTTCGGTGTTGATGGTTCGCCCCTTTTGGGAAAGGAAGAAATTATAACTCGCGCCCATATTGATTCCCACCGTCCATACTCCGAGTGCCTTTCTGTAGCCCAACTCCAAGGGAATGGATATACTTGTGAATTTATTGTGGTGTAGTACATGGTGTATCGTTCGCTGGTTAATCATGGCGCCGTACTCCGCGTTGATGGTGTCTCCTGTTATGGGGTCAAGACTATACTTTGCCAGATGATCAGGCACCCAAACCGGCGCAGTTTTATCGGCGGTGAATTCAAAAACGGTTTGTGTTTTTTCGTAGTCTATTCCGCTAATAACGGACAATTGTCGATTCATCAGATAGGCAACCCTAAATCCCGAAGAAATGCCCGCATTCGTAGCCGTTGCCTTGGATAATTGCTCTGTAAACGTGGATAGATTACCACCTCCTTTCGGAATAATCCGCATGGTATTTACACCTGATAAAAAGCTAAATTCTAATAGAGGCTTGTAGGTTTCTTCCTTCTCGTGTTGACTTGGCTGATAGGACAAACCGGTTAGTTTTGCCTCCGGAATATTCAAATAGGTAACGGGTAGTGAAGATATATTTTCTACAAAATATTTCGCTTTTTCATCAGCAGATGTCTCGGATGTATTGGATGGTCTTTTATCGGAAAAAAGCCCTGTTGCGACAGCTTTCGTTCCTTCTTTTTGCACATTACTATCGGATAGGGCAGGTGCAGGGGCAGGGTTGGATGAGCCGACCGTGTGATTGGTCGATTTTGGACTATTATCGGGCTTTCCGGTTGTCCGATTACCGGTTGGAGCGGGATTTTTGGTAACTATTTGTTGTTCAATTTTACTTTTGGGGGAGGCTTGAGTGCTTTGTTTTGGGCTATTATCATAGTCGGAATTTCCTTCCACCGGGTTGGCTGCGACCGCTCCTTTTTGCGTTGGTTCTACAGCAGTAGATGTATGATCCTGCGACAGATAAATGTAGCCTGCTCCACTTGCAAGCAGAAGTAAAAACAAGAGTAATCCCCACTTTTTAACGCTCGATGCACCACGCGAAGGCGCGCTTTCTATTGCTCCGGCGATTCCGCCCCAAAGCTCGTCCTGATCGATTCCTTCGAGGGATTTTTTGTTCTTTAGTCTATTTTTAAATATTCTTTCTATATCGCTAAACATCGTCTGTTAATTTAAGTTACCAATTTCGTTTACACCAAAAACCATCATTTCTACCTGTGTACTTTTGGAGGATAGCCAGGCTCTTGCCCTGGAAAGCCTCTTTCTTGATAGCGCCTCCTCTATGTTTAACAAGGCTGCAATTTCTTTGTGCGAGAAGCCATCAATAATGTGCAAATTGAATACTTCATAATACTTTTGTGGCATTGTTTTCAGAAAGTTTTGTAAATCCTCGTCAGAGAGTTTTTCCAATACTTTGGGCGTAACCGTCTGGCTGTTTTGCTCAGGTAAAAATTCCTGAGTATCATTTTTAGCAGCTTTGACGTTGCATTTCAGGCAGCAGTTAATAGTTATTTTTACTGCCCATGTTTTGAATTGGCTCCGACTGGGGTCGAATTGATTGATATTAGTAAAAATCTTAATAAAAGCTTCCTGTAACGTGTCCTGGCGTTCCTCTGTATAATTCAGGTATCTCCCACAAACTGCATTCAGATAGGGCAATAGTAAGGTATAGAGCCGTTTTTGAGCACTTCTGTCCTTCTTTTGGCAACCTTCAATTAATGCGTTTGGTATGATCATTCTACGCTACTTAAACCACTTTTTATTTGTCTGTACTTATACCTAATATTTGACAAAGAAAAGGAAAGAAAAGGATAATTAAAAATTATCCTCTCCTTTCGGTTTTCCTGCCTTTCAATTCCCAAGACTCTTTTATTGGCAATTACAATCTGCATTTATTGTTCCAAATTCGCCGGTAGCGGGATTCAGTAAACATGGATCGCCTACGTTAGCACCCAAATCCGGGCAATCCCACTGGTTATCTACCGGAATACAATCACAATCCTGTGAGACAGTTCCCATTTGATTCTGTATCAACCAACAGGTGTCCCCAACATTCAATTGTAAGTCCGGGCAGTCGTATTCTGTAACGACACAGTTACAATTTTCATCTACAGTACCGGGAGCACCATTCACTTCACAATAATCTCCGATATTTGATTCCAATTCGGGGCAATCGTATTCAGTAACAACCGGCTCACAACCGCAATCTTCCGATACAACACCATACTCGCTACCTGCGGGATTTAGTGGACATGGGTCACCAATGTTCAAATTCAAATCCACACAGTCATAAGCATCTCCGATACAATTACAATCCGCATCAAGTGTGCCTATTCCATCTACATTTGCAGCTACACACGGATCTCCAATATTAGCCTGATAATCAGGACAGTCGTATTCAGGGGTGTCAACTAAACAATTACAGTCGGCATCCACTACTCCTTGCATATTTTGTACCCAGCAGGAATCTCCTACATTCAGTTGCAAATCCTCGCAGTCATAGTCTGTGGGCTCTACATAACAATTACAAGTACTATCAATGATGCCCTGCTCACCGAGTGGAGTGGTACAAGCATCCCCAAAGTTGAGTTGTAAATCTTCGCAATCAAAGAGCAAAGTCTTTTCCAGATCATCGATGTTTTGCTGATCACAAGAGGTATAGAAGAAAGCCATACCCAACAATAGCAATCCCATTATCAATTTAAAATTCTTCATTTTTTTTGTTTTTAACGAAAGTCAAAATAAACTATTTGGTCGCGCGCACCGCTATTTTCTCAACTTCCAAAATTTAAAAATATTTCTTTTTACACCCGTATATATCCCCTTAATCATCCGGTTGTGACAAAAAAGAATGTTTTTTTTAATGGTAACTACTTAGGTGCACACCCTTTTTGCCAAAAAATGATAGTAAATTTTAGCTGCCGACAGATAGACAGCGAAGCGTTGTCGAATCATTAAACACCTGTGACGTAAGATACAATTTTCGTAACTACTTACTACGAATGGAGGCATGGATACGGGTGCGTGTGTAGGATTACCATTCTATATCTTTTAGAAAGGAACAATGAACAGATGTCAGGGCTACGCCCCTTTATTTTTTTTTTGTAGTTCCACTTATTACGAAGATTAAAGGGCTAACGCCCTTGGTGGAGGATATATTTATGTATCGGATGTCCAAATGTTGTCAGGGGCGTAGCCCTAATATCTTCGTAACAACGACTAGCAATGGATTAATTAGGGGCGTAGCCCTGTAATCTTAAACGTAAAGATATGGCAAATGCTCCCATATTACAAGCTTACATTATGAGATGGTAAGTAGTTACCAATTTTCTTTGACAAAATTAGCCCTTTTACTGACAGGATTTACAGG
>JALVDO010000016.1 GCA_027008975.1 Saprospiraceae bacterium
TTCGGGAGCTAACTTCACAAAAAACATTGGTCCTTTCGGAGGAGAATTGAAAAGCTATGATGGTGAGGTCGTCAATCTTGGCGTCAATTATGGTTTGCCGGTAGGTAAGCAAGGCGGCTTTGTCCACTTTACAGGAGAATTCAACTACCGTGGCAACACCAGCCGCATGCAAGAGTTCAAAGGACAAATCTTTAACGGATACAACGCCATTGAACGCGTAGCTATGGCAAATGGGGCAGATGTTAGTAATCTTTCATTAGATGACATCAAAACTTATGGCCAGCAGGTTAGCTACTTCGATAGCCAAACCAAGCAGGACTTAATGGACTTGACGGATATGAGTGGGCTGAAAGACGTCTTGGATATAGACGTTACCGAAGATGAGCTGAGTGCCCGAGGAATGGAGCGAAGTGATTTCAACCTCCTATTTGGGCAATCAAAGGTCCGTGGAGGAAAATTCTTCGCCAACATGGCAATTCCGGTAGGAGAAAATGCAGAGGTATATGGCTTCAGCGGTATCAGTTATCGAAATGGCTGCTCCGGCTGTTTTTATAGACTGCCTTATCAGAGTCGTACAACAACTTCCATTTATCCTAACGGAACCGTACCACGTATCAACTCCAATATTACAGACCGCAGTTTTGGCGCCGGTATCAGAGGGATGTTGGGCTCATGGAATGCTGATTTCAGCACTGTTTACGGGTTCAACCAATTCCTTTACCACATGACCAATACACACAATGCGACGTTGGGAAGTAGCTCTCCAACTGAATTTGATGCAGGAGGACATGACTTTTCTCAATCCACCACCAATTTTGACCTTTCCAAGTACATTGAAATGGAAAGCATGAAGGGAATCAATATCGCCTTCGGAGGTGAGTACCGCTATGAAAATTACGGTATTACCGCAGGGTCAGAACGCTCTTGGGGCAACTACGACATCAATGGCAACCTTGTCAATTCCACAACTCCGGATGAGTTGTTGGTAACGGATTACTTTGGCCGTAATCGACCATCAGGAGCACAGTGTTTCTCTGGTTTCTTACCTACCAACGTAGTGGATGCTAACCGCTCCAGTGTAGCAGCTTATTTTGATTCGGAGTTTGATATTTCAGAGGCTTTTCTCCTTGGCGCAGCAGTTCGCTTCGAGAATTACTCTGATTTCGGTTCTACCTTCAATTACAAGGGAACCGCCCGTTACAAAGTGGGAAGTAACTTCGCACTCCGTGCCGGATATAGCACAGGCTTCCGCGCTCCATCATTACACCAAAAGTACTTTAGCAGGACATCTACTATTTTCGGACTGGTAGATGGCGTTACCGTTGCACAGGAAGTTGGATTATTCAGCAACGTATCTCGTGCTGCAAAGCTTTTGGGAATTCCTGAATTGAAGGAGGAAACATCCACTAGTCTCAGTGCAGGTTTCACGCTTAAACTACCTGCTGCAGGTTTGCGTTTCACAGTAGATGCTTATCAGGTAAACATTGACGACCGCGTCGTATTGACGGGGCAATTTAAGCCGGGAGACGATGAAGAGTTGCAGGCTATATTTGAGCAGGCAGGAGCTACACGTGCAGCTTTCTTCGCCAATGCAATCAGTACAAAGTCACAGGGTTTGGACATCGTTATGGCACATTCTATTGACATTGGAAAAGGTTCTTTGCGTACCGATTTGGCTGCCACTTTCTCCAATACTGTTTGGGATAAAGAAAAAGGCATCAACGCTTCACCTTTGCTAAAGGAAAAAGGACTGATAGGAACTTACTTCGATCAACAAGCTCGTATTTACCTCGAGCAGTCAGTACCTCGTGTAAAATTCTCTATGGGTAACACACTATCAATGGGCAAATTATCCGTTTACCTGCGTAACACCTACTTCGGACAAACAACCGAGGCGACTAACGCACCGATTTTTGACGAAAATTTGAACTGGACTGACAAATCCATTGATCCATATAACGATCCAAGAGTAATCACTGACTTATCGCTATCATACCAACTGTCAAAAGGATTTAACTTCACAATAGGAGCCAACAACCTACTGGATGTTTACCCAGACGAGGCTGATCCAAGCTTCCAGTCAAGCGGACGTTTTATTTATTCTCGACGTTCACCACAATTCAGCTTTGGTGGTCGTCATATTTTCGGAAGAATTCTGCTGACAATTGAGTAGTACGATACGTTAAAGATGTTTCTTTTTGAAATATAAAAACGAAATTGTCGTTTTTATTCGAGAAGCGGGTGGTATATTTGCCGCCCGCTTTTTGATTTTCACAATAGTTATCTATGGAAAAAAAACTACTCTTCTTATTAGTCATTTTCGCAATTACCGGATGCGAGATTATCAATCCGGAGGAACCCATACCCGCCTATATTTATGTCGAATCTTTTGACCTCGTCACAGACCCTGCAACAGAAGGCAGCAACTCCTCTAATATTACTGACGTGTGGCTATTTAGCGATGGAGACTTTCTGGGTGTTTACCCCCTGCCGGCTACCATTCCCATTCTGAAAAGTGGCATGACCAACCTGCGGTTACGAGCCGGAATAAAAGAAAACGGAATCGCCGCAACACCCGATTATTACCCGTTCTACGCTCCCTACGACCTGGCCATCGACCTAAGGGAAGCAAGGGTCGATACTATCCGTCCTGTCATTGAGTACCTAGATGAAACAAAGTTCTCTTTCATAGAGTCCTTTGATGGAGGAGGGCATTTGTTTAGCGAAATAAGAGTCGGTGATATCGAAAACAAAATCACCTTAACTACCGCCGATGTATTTGAGGGTACGAAGTCTGCTCTCATCCAACTAGACACCAGTCATAACATTGTCGAGTTGGCAACAGGTCTCAGCTTCGATGATCTGACTGAGACGGGAAAGAAAGTCTATCTAGAACTTAATTACAAAACAGAAGTACCCGTTCTCTTTGGGCTAATAGGCTTTGACAATACTAATGCAGCCGGCGAAGGATTGTACGGAAATGGTGTTAACGCCTCCTCCGAATGGAAAAAAATATACTTCAATCTGACTGCTGCCGCCGTAACCGATAATTTTGACTTCTTCAAAGTAGGCATCAGAAGCAGCATTCCAAAAGAAGATGGAAAATTCAAACTGGAAAATGCAAAAATTTATTTAGATAACATTAAATTGCTGCATTTTTAGACAGTAGCAACTAACGAAATAATGACCAACAGGCAACTAAACACGCTCGTCTATAAAGTCGCTGATTTTTTCACCGCGATGATTGCTTGGGCTACCTTTTTTCTCTATCGAAAACAGATGGAAGGTGTCCCAATCAACTGGACGGTTTTTGATGATGTTCATTTTTGGTATGGCGTCATCTTGATCCCAACCGGATGGAGTATCTTTTACGCCATTTTTGACCGCTCTACGGATATTTACAGATTATCCAGACTCGCCACCCTAGCCCGCACCTTCTTCCTCAGCTTTTTTGGTGTTTTATTCCTGTTCTTTACCCTTATACTCGATGATTTTGTGACGGACTATAAGACCTATTATAAATCCTTCTTTGTTCTTCTCAGCCTCCACTTTTTCATCACAGCTACCGTGCGTATGATTTTATTGACAAGGGCGAGCAGACAGCTAAAAGCCGGGAAAGTCAGTTACAATACACTCATCATCGGCGGCAATCAGAAAGCAATTGACCTTTACAAAGAAATAACCGAACGCGAAAAAGGATTAGGTTATCGTTTCGTTGGCTTCATTGATGCCAATGGGAAAAGTACCAACAAGCTGGTAGAGTTCCTCCCGAATATAGGAAAGACCAAAGACATTGCCTCCGTCATTATCGACAACAAAATAGAAGAGGTAGTTATCGCCATCGAGACATCAGAGCACAACCAACTCAAAGATATCCTCAATACTTTATTTGATTTTGATGACAGAATCCTCGTGAAAGTAATCCCCGACATGTACGACATTATGCTTGGAACAGTCAAGATGAACCACGTTTTTGGAGCTGTTCTTATCGAAATCAAACGCGAATTAATGCCCCGTTGGCAGCGCCTCATTAAGCGATTAATCGACATTGCAGCCTCTTTTGTATTCCTCTTATTACTGTCGCCCCTGTATGTTTATGTTGCCCTAAGAGTGCGCCTCTCCTCGAAAGGTCCCATCTTTTTCAAACAGGAGCGCATCGGAAAACATGGACAGCCCTTCCTAATCTACAAATTCAGGTCAATGTACGTCGATGCGGAAAAAGACGGACCACAATTATCTTCGGATAAAGACAATAGATGTACACCGTGGGGTGGTATTATGCGAAAATGGCGTCTGGATGAATTACCCCAATTTTGGAATGTACTCATTGGAGACATGTCAATTGTCGGACCGCGCCCCGAAAGACAATTCTACATCGACCAAATTGTAAAGAGGGCACCACACTACAAACACCTGCTCAAAGTAAGGCCGGGTATCACCTCCTGGGGGCAAGTAAAATACGGCTACGCCTCCAATGTTGACCAAATGATTCAGCGCCTAAAATTTGATATTCTTTACATCGAAAATATGTCGCTGGCGCTCGATTTCAAAATCATGTTTTACACGCTTTTGGTACTCTTGCAGGGCAAGGGAAAATAACAGCAAAATGAATAAATTAAAAATAGGAATCCTCGGAACAGGTCATCTCGGAAAAATCCATATCAAGTGCATTCTCCTTGCCAACGACTATTACGAATTAACCGGCTTTTACGACCCGGATGAAGCCACCCGAAAGCAGGTCGCGCAAATGCACAATATCAAAGCATTTCCCACGCCTCTAGCTCTCATAAAGAACTGTGACGTCATCGATATTGTCAGCCCGACAATTACACACTTCGAGATGGCAAAAATGGCAATCAGCGCCGGCAAACACGTCTTTATCGAAAAGCCGCTGACCCACACCGTTGAGGAGGGCAAATCATTGATAAAACTCAGTGATGAACACCGAGTCAAAGTACAGGTCGGTCACGTTGAGCGCTTCAATCCCGCTCTGCTATCCCTCGATGACATGGAACTTAATCCTATGTTTATCGAAGCACACCGGCTCGCCACTTTCAATCCAAGAGGAACGGATGTATCCGTCGTGCTGGATCTTATGATTCATGATTTAGACATCATCCTCAGCATGGTCAAATCCGAAATAAAATCCGTCGCTGCCAATGGTGTTAGCATCGTCAGCGCAACACCGGACATCACCAATGCAAGAATAGAATTCCAAAATGGCTGCGTCGCCAATCTGACTGCCTCACGCATCTCCCTCAAGCAAATGAGAAAGCTCCGCCTATTCCAGCCCGACGCCTATATCAGCCTCGACTTCCTCGACAAGCAGGCTCAAGTAGTCCGGCTCTACGATGAAGATGCCCCCAATATCCCCGAATCGGATAACCACCTGACCCTTGACACCCCGCATGGAAAAAAAGTCATCGACATCTCCATGCCCGAAATCGAACCCGTCAATGCCATCAAACTCGAATTGGAAACATTTGCGCAAAGCATTCTCCGAAACAAAACACCCAAAGTGAGTATCGAAGACGGGTTCCGGGCGCTGGAACTAGCTCATCAAATCGAAGAGCAGATGATATAAAGTCTAAAACCTGACTTTTTAAACTTTTTTTTGACATGCTAGTGAGAAAACTGCTAACTTTGCCTATAAGTAGTTGGACAAATTAAATTATAATTTATCTTGCATCGCCTTTTTGCCGAACTCTGCGTCAAAGAACCAGTCACTACGCTTAGGCGTAGCTCCTGAACCTTTTCCTTGATTTCAACAAAAAATCGACACAATTTAAATGTAACATAATTTTGTCCAACTACTTAGTAATCCATCATTATGAAAAAGACTTTCACATTTTTATTGTTAATATTATTTGCGCAAAGCAGCATTTGGGCTTTAGATGCAAGCATATCTTATGCCACATTCAAAAGTGACAATCAGCCTTAC
>JALVDO010000017.1 GCA_027008975.1 Saprospiraceae bacterium
CGTCAACATCCATTTGTGCCAAACGGTAATAATATACCTTTGATTCCACCGGCAGGTCGGTATAAACGTATATATTCCTTTCTGATGATGTCCCAGCCCCTTTGACAAAGGTAATTTCTTCCCACATGACCCCATCTATTGAGCGCTCCACCGCAAAGCCCAAATTATTCTCTTCGCTGGCAGTCACCCATGTCAGAACAATGCTCTTTTCTCTTTTGTCCGCCAAAAAGCTTTCAAGCTCAACCGGTAACGCCTGATTCCCCGAAAACAAATCGAGAGGGTTTGGGGGAGTCATTCCACTAGTGAAGCTACAATTCCCACTTACACAGGTAATTGATGCGCCCTGAGTGATGGATATTGAAGAAAAACCCAATATTCCCCCTGTTCCAACTCCTGCGATAGCCCCTGCTCCTTTCAACGAGGCAGAAGATAAGGTTACTGTTCCATCTCCATCGACTTCCATTCTACCTGAGTTGTCCAATTTTGTATTACCGGACACATTCAGACTCCCACCGTCAAGTTGCAGTTTACCTGCTCCTCTTAGTGTCAGATTTCCACCGACAGAAACCGACATTCCGGCAAGACTGACGACTGCAGAATTATCTATAAGAACATTGGAAGAGGTATTTAATTCGCCATTAGTGAAGGTCAATCGAGCGGCACCTTTTGCAGTCAGCTTTCCTGTGCTAATGGTGGTATTATCCGCAAAAAACTGCCCTGAATTATCCACAGTCACTTCATTTGCAGTCAGGTTTAGTCCGTCTGAATTGACAATCCCCGCGCTTTTAATGATAAATTTATTGCAATTTAACAGACCATCCAAATCAACTGTACCCACGGAATTACTACTAAAATCCGTGCAAACCAACCCCGCACCTGATTTTAGCCAAAGATGCCCATTAAATCCCGATGATACGGTCACTTTACCTGTTGTTTGCAACTGTCCCCCATTTTCGATGGTTAGAACAGTCCCATGATTTAGCGTAAGATTGCCCGAATAAGTAATATTATGAGTGATGGTCACTTCATCTCCCGGCCAGGATGAGACATTCGGAATACCCGCCGGTGACCAGGTTGCCGGATTATTCCAAGAGCCGTCTGCAATACTTGTGTAAGTCGTACCCCAAAGGGAAGATAGTACAATAATAGAAAAGATTAGTGTAAATGTTATTTGTTTCATGCTTTGTAAATTTGTTTATTACTGTCGTTGTGACGAAACAGATGAGAAAAGTAACACTTTAATATCATCCTGCTCGGTGCGACTTGTAGTCGCAAACCGAACTAAAGTTTAGGTTTTCAACCTATTTTTATGCGGTTTTTGGCTGAAAGCTTACATCAATGTCTGTTTTCTGACCATAGATTCCAGCCAGCAGCTTTGTTTTTTTGGAGAGGATTGATAGTTATGTCGATTCCAGTAGGAACCCCAACCTCCCAAATCATAGACAAATCCCTTTCTTTAGTCGAATAATATTGGAATACCCACGCCTTTATCCTACCTTCGCTTCCGAAAATAACAGTTTTATTTACCAGTGAGTCATCACACAAATAATTTACAAAATGAATCGAAAAATTCTTTTCTCATTGTTGGGCTTGGTTTTATTAATCGCCAGTGCCTGTAATACTTCCAGATCATTAACAGATGGCATTTCTTTCAAAAAAGGAGACACTTACACCTTCAAGCAGGAAAGCAATACCAAATCAATGGTCTCTGTCATGGGACAGGATGTGGAAAATAACCAAAAGCAAGTTTATGTTTACGAAAACAAAGTAGAAAACGTCCTCCCAAACGGTGATGTGGAAATGACCTCTACCATCAAAGGCATTGAATACGAAATGGAATCCATGGGTACAAAAATGAGCTATAGCTCCATGGATGAATCAAAAAACGAAAATGCGGATCAGTTAAAAGGCATTTATTCTGCAATGATTGGTAGGCAATTCAAAATGGTATTGGATAGCAAAGGTCAGTTAAAGGGCTTTTCCGGTGCAGACGCCATGATTGAAGATATGACCACCAAAATGAAGGAGGAGGGCATCTCAACGGATGCTCTTGAAATGATGAAAAATCAGTTCAACGACAAAGAAATGCAACAAACATTTGGTGCAAATATGAGTAGCTTATTACCGACAACACCGGTAAAAGTCGGAGACAGCTGGAATAAAACCACGAAGATGAAGATGTTGGGGCTTAAATTTGACACTAAATATACCTTAGACAAAGTTCAGGATGGTAAGGCATACCTCAGCATAGCGAGCACCGGTACGCCAATCCCCGACGCTGAACCAATGAAGATGATGGGTATGGAAATGAAATACAACCTCACCGGTACGCAAACCGGCAACGCGGTTGTTGACTTAAAAACAGGATTTCCTATAAACTCAAATCTCAATCAGGATTTTGATGGAACAATGACGATGTCCGGCGGAATGCTCCCCGGAGAGATGGATGCAGATATGAGTGTTAAAGGTACAGTGAAGTTTGTACAACAATAGAGGATAAATACTAACAGCTTTGATAATTCACGCGTGAATTGTCAAAGCTGTTATGGTGTGGCAGACACCCAAACCGCTCCATCATCAAATACCTCCTTTTTCCAGATTGGTACTGTCTTTTTGAGCGTATCAATAGCGTATTCGCAAGCTTCAAATGCTGCTTTCCGATGGGGAGTTGAGACGGCGATTACGACGGCAACCTCTTTAATATTTAAATTACCGATCCGGTGATGAATGGATATTTTCAGGGCAGACCAACGTTGCTGAATCTCTTCGGCTATTTTTCGCAACTCCTTAATCGCCATGGGTTCATAGCTTTCAAACTCCAATCGTTGGACGTTTTTCCCTTTGGTTGCATTCCGAACGGTACCAATAAACACGGCGATTCCGCCGGCAGCCTTATCTTCTACAAACGTTATACAGTCATTGGCATCTAATGCCGTATTTTTTATTTTTATATCTATCATATATTAATGATTAAGGCTTAGGCAAATAATAAATTCATCAATGCACTCTAATTATCCTCCACTCACCGGGGGAATAATCACAATCTCGTCATTACTTTCTATCGCGTACTCCTCCGGCACATAAGATTGATTGACAGCGATGGAGAAAGACACCAATTTTTTAAAACCGGGATACGACATTGTTATTTGTTCTTTTAACTCGGCAATAGTTGTTCCTTTTTCAATATTAAAATTTATTTCGCTATCGCCAAAGATATCCCGTGCTATTCCAAATGCTACTATTTTTATATTCATTTCACTCCAAATTTATAAATATCTTCCCACCCTTTACGGTATCGGATGATTGTTTCTAGGTACTCCTTCCATACGAGGCTGTCCTTCTCGTTGTCTTTAATAATAGTCCCTGTCATACTGGAAACCAACTCCGCAGCGGTCACCTTCCCACTCCCAAAGTATTGCGCCATCGCAAGACTGTTGTTGGCGACGGAGATTGCTTCAGCGGTGCTAAGCGTTCCGGAGGGCACTTTTGTTTTATTGCGCCCATCTTCCGTTTTGCCGTTGCGCAATTCTCTGAAGATGGTAATGAGCCGTACGATTTCTTCCTCGGCAATAATCCCCTCGTGCCCGGGTAGTGCTTTTTGCATGGACTCCAGCCGATGTCGTACGATTTGTACCTCCTCCTCCAGCGTTGCCGGCAAAGGTAATGCAATGGTATTGAACCGGCGCTGTAAGGCACTAGATAATTCATTAATACCCTTATCTCTGTCATTCGCAGTGGCGATAAGATTAAAGCCTTTTAGCGCCTGTATTTCGTTATTCAACTCGGGGATGGGCAACGTCTTTTCGGACAGGATGGTTATTAGAGCATCTTGCACATCAGCCGGGATTCTCGTCAATTCTTCTACCCTCACAATCTTTCCTTCCTGCATGGCTTTCATTACCGGGCTAGGGACAAGCGCATCCTTCGAAGGTCCTTTTGATAGCAACTGCGCATAATTCCACCCATATCGCAAAGCATCCTCCCCAATTCCCGAAGTTCCCTGTACCAACAGGGTGGAATCTCCGGAGATAGCCGCCGCCAAATGCTCCGAAACCCAGGTTTTAGCCGTTCCGGGACTTCCTGTGAGTAATAATGCTCTGTCTGTTGCCAGCGTGGCAACTGCCTGTTCTATCAATTTTTGCTGCCCAAAATATTTGGGAGAGATGACCATTCCGTCCTTCATCGTGCCACCCATGATATACAACACCACGCTTTTAGGTGACAAATTCCAGTTTTCCGGCTTGAAGTCTTTATCTGCTTTTCGCAATGCCGCTAACTCTTTTGCAAAGAGATTTTCAGCGTGTTTCCGGATGATGTTTTTTTTCGCCATAATGCTGAATATTGTAAATTAGGTACAAAGTTAAGAAGTTATTATCTATCTTTGTGACGAAGAAGTTGTTTAAAAATAGCTCACTTGGCTGTAAAATGACCTTTTGAGTGAATTTTTCGCTTCAAGCAGCCATTCTTAAACAACTTCAAAGTTAAGATAACACACATGAAAAAGATAAAAGGACGCATTATTGACATTCCCAATAAACATATTTATACCGGTGAAATAACGGTAGAGAATGGTAAAATAACCGATATTCAACCGGCAAACCACGATGTATCAACCTACATTCTACCCGGATTTGTGGATGCTCATATTCACATAGAAAGTTCGATGTTAATCCCGTCGGAATTTGCCAGGATGGCAGTTATTCACGGTACTGTGGCGACGGTTTCCGACCCACACGAGATTGGCAATGTGCTGGGAATAGAGGGTGTCAAATACATGATTGAAAACGGTAAAAAAGTGCCTTTTAAGTTTTTCTTCGGTGCTCCATCATGCGTGCCTGCTACGACATTTGAGACAGCAGGTGCAACCATCGGGGCAGAAGGCATCCGTGAGTTACTAGAAATGGAGGAAGTGCCTTACCTCGCAGAGATGATGAATTACCCGGGTGTCATATTCCAAGACGAGATGGTCATGGAGAAGATAAAAATTGCGCACGAGCTAGGTAAGCCAATCGACGGGCACGCTCCCGGACTACGAGGTGAAGACATTAAAAAATACGCTGCTGCCGGCATTACTACCGACCACGAATGTTTTACGGAAGCAGAAGCGCTGGAAAAGATAAAACTCGGAATGAAAATTCTAATTCGAGAGGGCAGTGCCGCCAGAAATTTTGAAGCATTAATTCCGCTGGCGAAGGACTACTCCAATGAAATTATGCTTTGCTCCGACGATAAACACCCCGATGATTTGGTTGTCGGGCACATCAATGAATTGGTCGCAAGAGCTATTGCCAAGGGTTATGATTTATTTGATATGCTGAAGATAGCCTGTATCAACCCCGTAGAGCACTACCATCTACCCGTCGGACAATTGCGCATCGGTGATGCTGCCGATTTCATTCTGACTGATGATTTGAAAAATTTCAAAATTAAAGCAACCTACATCAATGGAGCGTTGGTGGCAGAAAACGGGAATAGTAAAATCGAGCGAGTAGCCGCCGACATTGTCAATAATTTCCATATCGAAAAGAAACAAGTCGAAGACTTTCATATCAAAGCCCAATCGGATACCATTCGGGTAATAGAAGCGATTAACGGAGAGTTGGTAACCAATAGTTTCACAACAAAAACAAAAATACAGGATGGCTTTGCCGTTTCCGATCCGGAAAAGGATATTCTGAAAATGACGGTGGTGAATCGTTATGAGAACACCGCTCCTGCCATTGCTTTTATCAAGGGTTTTGAACTAAAAAAAGGGGCGATTGCATCCTGCGTTGGCCACGATTCTCACAATATTATCGCTGTGGGTTGCGATGATGAATCCCTCAATCAGGCTGTCAATGCCATTATCGAACATCATGGCGGAATCTCCGCTGTCTGTGATGGAGAGACGAAAGTATTACCTCTTCCCATCGCAGGCATTATGACCCAC
>JALVDO010000018.1 GCA_027008975.1 Saprospiraceae bacterium
TCGTCTATCTCACCACTGGAGCCAGCTACAACGAGCAGGTTTATTACCGGCTGAGTGATGATTCGAATATTCATATCGCCAATGATGAATGGGATATAGCTTTCACTTTTGTTGGTGACAGCACCGGTATTTTTGTCAACGAATCGGTACGGACGAGTTTTGGCAATCCTCAAAATCCGGTTGTCGCATTGGACGCAGGGGATGCAACGTGGAGTAGTACCATCAACCCCGACGACCTTACCACTCGCCTCTATAATGATGAGAAATCATGGGCATGGGGGGCTTTCAACTCGATGCGAAATGCCGATGACCCTAACGACTATGGGTGGGGCGTTTACTCGGAAGAAAACGCAGGTGTTTTTAGCGATAAAGTATTTGTCGTCCAGCTTAGAGACGGCAGTTATAAAAAACTACAAATACAAAATCTGGTCGATGGTGTATATACTGTAAGGTATGCAGATTTGGATGGCAGCAATGAGAACAATCTGACAATTGAGCCCGAATTAGCAGGACAAAGTCATATCGTCTGCCTATCGCTATCAACGGGTGATTTTGTCAGCGAGCTCGTCGACCTTTCTTGGGACATGGTCTTTCAGCGCTATGTGACGGATATTATGGACACCCCGTTTTCCGTATCTGGCGTATTGACCGATTATGGCGTACAAGTGGCTGAAGCCCGCGATATTAGTCCGGAGGATGCCACTTATGATGTGTATCAAGACCTGCTTGAGAGCGATATTGATGTTATAGGTCATGATTGGAAGGAGTTTAATAATGGCTGGATTATCCAAGACCAATTATCGTATTTTGTCCTAACGGAAGGTCCTCGTCTTTGGAAAATACAATTCTATGAATTTCAAGGCTCCAGTACCGGAGGTATTACATTCGAGAAAACGGATTTAACGGATTTAGTCAATACGCAATCCCCCTTGAGTGACCTTCAAGATATAGCTATTTCTCCAAACCCCGCATCCGAATCAGTCGATATTGTTTTCAGTATAAAAAACAAACCGGAAGGAAAACTAACTATTTCGATTATGGACATAAGGGGGCGAACGTTGAGGTATTACCACCCGGATGTTCATTTGGGATTGAATGCCTTCCGGCTAAATGATCTCCCTAAGGAGAAGGGTATATATTTCATCAGTTTGCAGTCTGCGGGGCATAAGATTACGCGAAAATTGGTGGTGGAATGAATATAGAAGAATTCAGGGATTACTGCCTTAGAAAAAAAGGAGTGGAGGAAACCTTCCCCTTTGACGAGGTCACTTTGGTCTTCAAGGTGATGGGAAAAATGTTTGCTTTGATCGGGCTGGATAGCGACCACTTTTCAGTCAATCTCAAGTGTGACCCTGAGCGCGCCATCGAATTGCGGGAATCGCACCCCGAAATTCAGCCGGGTTGGCACATGAGCAAAAAACATTGGAATACCGTTTCTTTCGAAGGCGCATTGGACGATGATTTTCTACTGGAATTGATTGACCATTCCTATGATTTAGTGGTGGCAAAGTTGCCTAAGAAGGTTCGGGAAGCGTTATCAAAGCAAGAATAGTTCTGCAGAAATATAATCGGCCAACAATTTTCCCTTTTGCGTAAGCGTGAACGTTTTTGCCTGTTCCTGCATCCAGTTCTTTTCGACAAATGGCTGCACCTTTTGAATAAAATGGGCTTCAAACTCCGGTTTTATACTGCGAATATGCTCCAAAGAGCAACCCCAGATCGTCCTCAATCCGGTGAGAATATATTCATTGTATTTTTGCTCCAAAGTCAGATATTCCGTTTCATACAATTGGATGCCCGATTGTTTTCCCTGCCGGATGGCTTTGATGTATTTGGGGTTGTTCGCAATATTCCAACTTCGGGAGTCTCCATTAAAGGAATGCGCTCCGGGACCTATCCCCAAATAATGCGAACCCTTCCAATAGGAGGAATTGTGGACGGCATAGTAACCGGATTTCGCAAAATTGGAAATTTCGTAATGGTCGTATCCATGCTCAGCCATCATTTTCATCAATATCTCAAACTGTCGGGCTGCGTGTTCGTCTTTTGGCGCTTCTACCCTGCCCTTTCGGACAAAATGCCCAAGGGCGGTTCGCTCCTCCACCGTCAGTGCATAACAGGATAAATGAGGTATTTTGAAATCAATCAGGCGCTGTATATTTTCGACCCAATGCTCATCAGGGGTTGTCGTTGCTCCGTATATCAAATCAGCGGTAAGGTTCTCAAAACCCGCATCCTGAACGCGCTGGATACAGGCTATTGCTTCCGCTGCCGTATGTGCCCGATTCCAGGCTTTTAAATCTTCTTCAAAAAAGGATTGAATGCCAATACTCAATCGGTTAACGGGTGAATTTTTGAGTATTTGCACTTTTTCGGGCGTCAAATCATCGGGATTGGCTTCAAGGGTAACTTCGGCGTCTTCTTCAATGGAAAATGTCTTGTAGATTTGATTAAAAATGGCAGATAACTCTTTTTCAGTCAATAGAGAGGGAGTGCCCCCTCCAAAATAAATACTTTGTAGCGTATCTCCGGAGAGGTAATCACTTCGCATCTTGATTTCCGCCGTAATAGCATCAACTAAACTGCCCTTCGATTTCAAGGAAGTCGAAAAATGAAAATTGCAATAGTGACAAGCCTGTTTGCAGAAGGGAATATGGAGGTATAAGCCTGAGATGTTGACTTAATTTTTATGTGATTTGAATATATTTTCTAACTCAATAATTCCCTCTTGCTTTGAAGTATCGACAACGTTTTTAATATCTCGATAATACTTCAAACTCTCTTCGTAAGCCTCTCTTTCTTCTTTTGAAAATTTTACAATTTCTGCGGATTCAAAAAGCTTTTTAAACCCAAAATCGGTCAACGGATTTATGTATCTGGTTACTGAATTACTCATTGTCTGTTACTTATTTTTCTTCCGGCCAATTTCTCATACAACGTTCTCTCACAAAAATAACTAATTTTGAGCAGCAATTGTTTCTCCTATACACTTTTTTCAAGGCTTTCTCATAAAAAAGATTGTCCCTTTTTCTGACAGGATTTACCCAACTTTATCTACAAAACAAGACTTACTTTCTCTCTTCGGCTGAATGCGATGCAGTTATCTCACCCCAAATACTTCCCTACAATCGGCATCCGCCGCCCCATACCAAAAGCCTTATTCGAGACACGCAAAACCGGTGCCGTCTGGTAGCGTTTGAATTCATTGCGATTGACCATTTTGAGGATGCGATTGACCAATTGCCCATCAAAACCTTTGCTGATTATTTCCTTGGGACCCAACTGTTCATTGATATACAGGTATAATATTTCGTCAAGAATATCGTAGTCCGGCAGGCTGTCCGAGTCCTTTTGATTGTGGCGAAGTTCTGCTGAAGGTGGTTTTGTAATGATATTAGTGGGAATGACTTCTCCGTCCTTGTTTATGTATTTTGCCAGATCATAGACCTCTGTTTTATACAGGTCCGCGATGACTGACAAACCTCCCGCCAAGTCGCCATAAAGCGTACCATACCCGACGGCCATCTCACTTTTATTCGAAGTATTGAGCAGGATATTTCCAAATTTATTGGAAAAAGCCATCAGCAGCATACCCCGCGCACGCGCCTGAATATTTTCCTCAGCTATATTGAAGGGCAGTCCACTAAAATAGGGTTCCAATGTCTTCTCGTACCTTTGATAAATCGGCTCTATTTCGATAATATCGTATTGGATATTCAAGTTTTCGGATAACTGGCGGGCATCGTCAATGGAATGATCCGTAGAGAACTGCGAAGGCATCAACAACACCCTGACGTTTTCCTTCCCCAAAGCCCGCTGTACCAAAACGGCAACAACCGCGGAATCAATCCCTCCTGACAATCCTAAAATAGCCGTTTTTAAGCCCGACTTCCGAAAATAATCCCGAATCCCAACTATAAGTGCCTCGTGTATTCGCTCTATCTTTGGGACAATAGCAGCCCGATACGCGCGTCCTGCCTTCACCTCTTCCAAATCATAATACCAAATGCCTTTCTCAAAATAGGGCAACTCCTCGTACAACTTCCCTCCGGGCGACATTACAACCGAGCCACCATCGAAGATTAACTCCGTCTGCGCTCCGACATGATTACAATAAAAGACGGGCATATTATACCGCTCGGCATTGGTAGCAACGATTTTTTTACGCTGTTCGGCATGGTCGTAAGCAAATGGTGAAGCAGAAATATTTAGCATAAAATCCGGCTGATACACCATCATTTCATCCATGGGACAAATGGTATATAATGGATTTTCATTGCCAATATTCCAAATGTCCTCACAAATGGTCAAGGCTATTTTGTATCCCTTATAATGCACTACGTCAAAATTACTACCCGGCTCAAAATAACGGTATTCATCAAAAATGTCGTAAGTAGGAAGTAATGTCTTATCGTAAATATGCTGCACAGCTCCATCAAACAGGAAAAAAGCAGCATTATACAAATCCTTCCCTTCGATTACCGGATTCCGCCGCGGAGCCCCCACGACGACCGCGATACCGACTGCCGCTTTCGCTAATTCCTCAACAGCTTCTTTCGACTTTTTTATAAAATTGTCAAACTCTAAAAAATCTCTTGGAGGATAGCCACAAACCGCCAACTCCGGGAAACAAATAATATCTGCATTTTTGGACTTTGCATCCCGAATGGCTTCCTGCATCTGAGCGACATTTCCCTCAAAATTTCCGATATGACAATTTATTTGTGCTAGTGCTATTTTCATGTTTTAAATCTTCAAAATTCCATTTTCCATCTCAAATTGATTCGGCGTGAGGTCAAATAATTTGGAATGGCGTACTGCTGCTTGAATATGGTCTTAATCCAGGTATTTCCCGCCTCATTCTGTACCTGCAATAGGTTGAAAAATTCGAGATTCAACCAACTATTCTTTGTGAAACGCAAAATGTGGTGCGGATGTTTACTCCTTTTGGATTCATCCCACAACAAAAGTGAAAATGCCAGGTCAATCCGGTGATAAGAAGATAACCGATAAGAATTGCGATAAACGATGTTATCATCCTTTAGCCCGAAGGGCAATCCGCTGCCAAGAACGACATTCAGGCTAACTTTCAGGTTTTTATTGTTGCGCAAATAATCCTGAAAGAACATGGAAAAAGTAAAAAGCTGATCCGTCGGTCGGGGCACATACTCCGTTTTAACACCGGTGGAGTCGCCCCTTTCCCGCTTCAGGTGCTGGATTCCGTCCAGCTTTTCACGAGCTTGCAAAAACGACAAATTCACCCAAGACTCCACGCCCGGGACGAACTCTCCATTCAGACGCAAATCAATGCCTTTAACATAACCGGCAGCGTCATTCTTACCCGAATAATTGATGCGTACATTATCCAAATCAAAGGAAATCAAATCCCATAGTTTTTTGTAGTAAACCTCTGTTATCAAACGGAATTTTTTGGGGTAATTCTTTCCAAGATAAAAATCATAGGTCATCCCTGCCAAAAAGTGAGCGGACTTTTGCGACGATATATCGGGATTTAATACGCCATTCCGCTGTCGCAAATCCCGATAAAGAGGCTGTTGGATATAGACCCCGGTTGCCAAACGATAAGAGACATCCATTTTACCCTTCAAAGGGCGATAAGTGAACTGTACCCTTGGTGAAAAATCCCATTCGCTATTATAGCTCCAGTAAGAGCTGCGCAGTCCGCCCACCAGCCTTAATTCATGACTATTCTCGTTGCGCCAGGTATAAGTATCCTGTATATAGGAAGAGAATTTGGCTGATTGCAATTCGTTGCGTGTTTTAAGCACGGACTCTAATAACACACTTGAGGTATCGTAAGGCAGGCTATAGCCGGCAGAATCCAGTCGTTCCCATTCGTTAATCCAATCGTTGATTCCCTCTGTCTTAAAAGTAGCCCCC
>JALVDO010000019.1 GCA_027008975.1 Saprospiraceae bacterium
CGTCGGTAGGCTAAGAGATTCAAATTTCAATTCCTTTGCGTCCCTTTGCACCGGTACGTGCCCGTATGGGCGAAACCTTAGCGAACCTTAGCACCGGTACGTGCCCGTATGGGCGGGAAAAATGAGAGACTGTGAGATTCTTTGCGCTCTTTGCGAGCTTTGCGTGAACCTTTGCGTCCCTTTGCGAAACCTTAGCGAACCTTAGCACCGGTACGTGCCCGTATGGGCGGGAAAATTGGGAGACTGGGAGATTCTTTGCGCTCTTTGCGGTCTTTGCGTGAACCTTTGCGTGCCTATGCGGCAATCCTTTGCGTACATTGCGGGAAAAATTGCTGTGTTTCTCGTTCCTCGTTTTTTTAGATTCAAATTCTAATTCAAATTCCGTACCTTTGCAGAATGGTGAAAATCGGAGATGTAGAATTGGGAGACTTTCCTCTATTATTGGCGCCGATGGAGGACGTCAGTGACCCGCCTTTTCGTGCATTGTGCAAGGAGCAGGGGTGTGATATGATGTACACGGAGTTTATTAGTGTGGAAGGTTTGATTCGCGATGCGACAAAGAGTGTGCAGAAGTTGGATATTTATGAGGAGGAGCGACCGATAGGAATTCAGATATTTGGGGCTGAAATCGCTTCAATGCGACGAGCCGCCGAGATTGTGGAGGAAGCAAAACCGGAAGTATTGGATATTAATTATGGTTGTCCGGTAAAGAAAGTCGTTGCAAAAAATGCGGGTGCAGGCATCCTTCGCGATGTAGATAAGATGGTGGAACTGACCAAAGAAATAGTCAATGCTACGAGCCTGCCGGTGACCGTTAAGACCCGTCTTGGTTGGGATGATACCTCGAAGTATATCGTAGAAGTAGCAGAGCGTTTGCAGGATGTTGGCGTAAAGGCAATCAGTATTCACGGACGTACCCGCAAGCAGATGTATAAAGGCGAAGCCGATTGGTCACTAATCGCCGAGGTCAAGGAAAATCCGCGTATGCACATTCCCATTTTCGGAAACGGAGATATTGATAGTCCTGAGAAAGCAGTAGCCTACAGGAACAAATACGGAGTAGATGGCGTTATGATTGGACGGGCAAGTATTGGGTATCCCTGGATTTTTCGTGAGGTAAAACACTATATTGCTACCGGGGAATTATTGCCGCCGCCGACTATAGACGAACGGGTGCAGGCTGCAAGAAAGCATTTACAGCACTCCATCGAATGGAAGGGGGAGCGTCTCGGCGTTTTGGAAATGCGACGGCATTATACCAATTATTTCCGCTCATTGCGAAATGTAAAAGCCTTTCGGCAGAAGTTGGTAACGGAAGACGATCCGGAAGTGATTTTTGATATATTGGAACAAATGAGAAAGTATTATTCTAACGTTTGACAGAGCACTAAATCACGGATTCAAATTTAAATTCTAATTCTAATTCTAATTCTAATTCTAATTCAAGTGATATTTACGATAACAGACGAGGAAAAGAAGATATTTGAGCTAATTGGCCAATCGGCTGCCGAGTTGGGTTATCCGGCTTATGTGGTTGGCGGTTATGTGCGTGATAGGATTCTAGGCAGGGAGACGAAGGATATGGACATCGTCTGTATCGGAAGTGGAATTAAACTCGCCGAGCAATTGGCGACAAAGTTGCGACCTATTCCACGAGTTGCAGTTTATCGCCGCTTTGGAACTGCGATGCTTAAACACAAGGATTTGGAAATTGAATTTGTCGGGGCGAGAAAAGAATCTTATCGAAAGGATTCGCGCAAGCCAACCGTCGAGGAGGGTAGTCTGGAGGATGATCAAAATCGTCGTGACTTTACCATCAATGCGATGGCTGTCAGCCTTAATGAGCAGGATTTTGGGATGATACTCGACCCCTTTGACGGCTTGATGCACTTGGAGGAGAAAATCATCAAAACACCGCTAGAGCCGGGTAAAACCTTTTCGGATGACCCGCTTAGGATGATGCGGGCAATACGATTTGCTTCCCAACTTAATTTTACCATCGTACCGGAGACGCTCGCTGCTATCAAGCAGTATCGGAATAGGATTCATATCGTATCAAAAGAACGGATTGCCATTGAGTTGAACAAAATTATTCTTTCGCCACAGCCTTCCGTTGGCTTTGAGCTCCTGTTTGATACCGGGTTGTTGAAAATCATCTTCCCGGAAATGGTCGCCCTGCAAGGTGTTGAGATTCGCAATGGGATGGGGCATAAGGATAATTTTTATCATACTCTTGAGGTAGTTGATAATATATCTAAACATACGGATAATTTGTGGCTTCGATGGGCGGCAGTTTTGCACGATATCGCCAAGCCACCGACTAAACGATTTGAGCCGCAACACGGATGGACTTTTCACGGACACGAAGCTCTGGGTGCAGCAATGGTACCTCGTATTTTTAAACGACTAAGGTTACCATTGGACAATCAGATGAAATACGTGCAGAAGTTAGTGCGATTGCATTTGAGACCAATCAGTCTGACGAAGGAGAATATAACGGACTCTGCCATTCGAAGGCTGTTATTTGAAGCAGGGGATGATATTGATGATTTGATGACACTTTGCCGAGCGGATATCACCTCGAAGAATCCGGCAAGGGTAGCGCGTTATTTTCAGAATTTCGAAATGGTCGAAGCCAAGCTAAAGGAGGTAGAGGAAAAAGACCATCTGCGCAACTGGGAGCCTCCAATCTCCGGTGAGGTAATCATGGATACTTTTGGTATCCCGCCCTCTCGCCAGGTTGGTGTAATAAAGACGGCCATTCGCGAAGCCATCCTGGACGGTGACATTCCCAATGATTACGAAGCAGCTTATGATTTCATGCTGGCAAAGGCAAAAGAACTAGGACTCGAGGCAAAAGAAATATCGTGATGAAAGAAAAGTGGATGATTATAGCTGCTTTTGCTGCTATGTACATTATTTGGGGTTCGACCTATTTGGCAAACAAATTTGCGATTGAAGATATACCCCCTTTTTTGATGGGTGGCGCCCGCTTTTTTGTCGCAGGGGTATTGTTGTTTGCCTTTGAATATTGGCGTTCGCCCGTTAATCCCACTCGGCAACAGTGGTTAAACTCCATTTTCCTGGGACTCTTGTTTATCGTTTTTGGGAATGGCTTTGTGGTTTGGGGACTACAGTATGTGGATTCAGGATTGACGGCATTATTGATGGCTTTCGGTCCACTAATGGTTGTTTTACTGGTTTGGATAGTACAAAAGAAACGCCCGACTCCAAAGCAAATTATCGGCACCTTGTTGGGATTAGCCGGGATGGGAATTTTGGTAGAGCAGCCGCAATTTACCGCTACATCCGAGACCGTTTTTGCACTTTTTTTAATGGGGATAGCCATTATTACGTGGGCTTATGGTTCTATCATGGTGGCTCGTCTTCGGTTGCCTGATGCCAAGGGCATGGGAACAGCGATACAGATGGGAGTCGGAGGTGCAATAATGGTGTTGTATAGCTTTCTTTCCGGCGAGTTTCGTGTTTTTTCCTTTGCAGAATTGAGCGCTAAGTCCTTTTACTCCTGGTTGTTTTTGGTTGTATTCGGTTCGATTATTGCCTTTTCGAGTTTCAACTATTTATTGCATAAGGTTTCGCCTGACAAAGTTTCGACTTCGACTTACGTGAATCCGATTATCGCCATGACGTTGGGGTGGGCGATTGGAGGAGAAGCTCTGACTGGGCAATCAATACTCGCTGCCGGCGTTTTATTGACGGGGGTCGTGTTTATTACGATGCGGTAGCGAAATCCCTTTTTTAAATTCCAATTTGTCATGAAAAAAACGGCTATATTTATACTGCTTCTTTGCGGGATGGCAACCATGGGAATGGCGCAGGAAGCACCTCGTTCTCTTTCCTTTTTTGAGCCGGCAGATACCTTTCACTCTAAGCGATTTTGGGTAGCAGCGGGAGGAGGAGCAGTCGTTTACGGTACGGTGTCCATCGGATTGTATCGGGCTTGGTATAAAAATTACGAGCAGACATCGTTTCACTTTTTTAATGATTATGGTGAGTGGATGAATATTGATAAATTTGGACATCTTTTTACTGCTTACCATGAGGCACGAGGTGGTTTTCTCGGGGCAAACTGGGCAGGTGTCCGACACAATCGCGCGGTTTGGGCTGGTGTAGGATTGGGAATGTTTTTACAGGGAACATTGGAAATGATGGACGCCTATTCTGCCAAGTGGGGATTTTCGCTTTCGGATATGGCTTTTAACGCAGGAGGAGTTTCTGTATTTGCCCTACAGGAGGCAATTTGGAAGGAGCAGCGGATAACGATAAAGTTTTCTGCCTCTCCGGTAGTGCATTCCAATAATCCGCTTTTATCGACAGACGGTAGGGCTACTTCGTCTCCGAATATTCGGGCGGATGATTTGTTTGGTTCGACCTACGCCCAGCGTTTTTTGAAGGACTATAACGGGCAGGTGTTGTGGGCGAGTTTCAATCCCGCTTCTTTTTTGAGCAGCAATCCTGCCTGGTTGCCCAAATGGTTGAATATTGCTGTCGGTTATGGCGCGGAAAATATGTACGGGGGTTATGCCAACTCATGGACAGAAAACGATGCTATTTTTAAGCTAAGTGCTGACAAATATCCCCGTTACCGGCAATATTACCTGTCATTGGATGTCGATTTTACACGAATTCCAACAAAGAATAAATTTTTAAAAAGCCTGTTACACGTCGTCAACTTTATCAAAGTACCTTCGCCAACTGTCGAGTGGAGTAGGGGGCGATTAAAGTTTCATTCATTTTATTGGTAGTTTTTTTATGGTCAAGTCCAAATACCTTTTATCTTTTATCGCAATATTACTTATCGAGCTCTTTATTGGCATTTACGTTCACGATCATTTTATTCGTCCTTATATAGGGGATGTATTAGTGGTAGCGCTTATCTATTCGTTCGTTCGGATATTTGTAAACGGGGATGCTTTCCGGTGGGCGTTCACAACTTTTATTTTCGCCTGTATTGTCGAATTTTTGCAGTATTTGAATATTGTTGACTGGCTGGGGCTAGGGCACAATAAAGTCGCCCGGATTCTGATTGGAACCGCTTTTTCCTGGATTGACATTGTAGCTTATTTCGCCGGTTTTTTATTGGTTGTTATTGTTGAAACAACTACTGAACGACAAATTTAAAAGTCACTTCCCTATCTCCTGACCGGACTTGTAGGAAATAAATCCCACTCGCCAATAAATTTGTTTCGATTTTGACAGATTCCTGTCGTTCGTGTGATTTTTGCGATACACAACCTCCTATGGCATTATAGATTTTGAATTGAATCTTTGCATTAGAGGAATCCTCAAAGTGAAGGTTGAGGAGTTCCCCCTGTCGGAGAATGGTGGGAAATAACCGGACGTTGGCCAAGGATTGTGCATTATTCGTCGCAACCATATTACTTGTGTGAAAGGTCGCGTAATTACTAAAACTCTGGCAGAAATGATAATTATTGTATGCCATTACGCGCCAATAATAGGTTTTGTTATTCTCTAGTGTTTGTACCAATAAGCCAGGTTCCTCGGCAGTAAAGGTTGCTGTTAAAGCACCCGGAAAATTGGCTAATCTGGAAATTTGTACTATATACTGGGTTGCATTGGGCACTGCTTCCCACTCCAAAAACACCTGATTAAATTGTGCTTCTTCACCTTCGATTGGGCTGCTTAGAGTGACTGCCGTCGTGATTTCATCAAGGGGGGCTTCATTCCCAAGCCAGTCTTGGTGTTCGTCCAATAAATTGGCGCGCATGGCTGCAATTTGATCCGGCGAAAAACGATTGGCACAGGCGTCATCGGAATAAGACATGATGAGACTGCCATCCGACCTAAAGATAGCTCCGTTGGGGTCAGTCTCGGTAAAGCTACTCACCCCGTTGGCGTTACATTCCCATCTGTTG
>JALVDO010000020.1 GCA_027008975.1 Saprospiraceae bacterium
GAAGACCCCCCCTTGTGGGATTAATTTACCTCCAACCTCAGCGTAATTGCCGTATAGTTCGGAATGGAAGCCAAATATATTGTTGATAAATACCTCCAAACTTCTAAACATTCGCCCGAGATCAGTTGTCACACTGATAGGACGTTGCACCGGGACTTTTCCCGCGCTATACTTATAAGCCCAAATGGCAATAATGTAGATAATTTGTGCGATGCCAAAGGCGATACCAGCGTATAGATACGACCATTGTCTTTTGGTTAGGCGGCGCCAGAATGACTTTTCTTTTTCTGTATCCTTCATGTCTTTTTGTTTTTAGAAGATGATTTTATTAAACCACCAGATTTTTATTTTGTCATTAAAATAATTTAGCTTTAAAAACGGGTGCAAGTTCACTACATTGGCGTTATTTGTTTGTAATGTATGTCACAAAGTCCTTTTTTTTAAAAACATACCTTTGTCCTGTTTTAGTTTGTAAAGAAAAATACAAAATAATGAAGAAATTAATCTACGGGTTTTTGATTGCAGATGTACTTATTTTCGCTTTTTTATCAATGACGGGGGCAATTGGCGCTAATATTGATGCTAAAGTACCGGAATTTAAAAAGGCAATTGACAATAAAACAGGTATTTTGGTAGACGTTCGGACACCGGAAGAGTATGAATGGGAGCGCATAGCAGGAGCTACCAATATCGATTGGAAGGGCGATGATTTTGAAAAAAGAATTCAGCAATTGGATAAGGATAAAACAATACTTATTTACTGTCGTTCAGGAGCGCGGGCGAGTCGGGCGAGAAGGAGGATGAAACAATTGGGATTTAAAAATGTCATCAATCTCGGTGGAGGGATTCTAAGGTGGAAAAAAGAGGGAATGCCCACCAAAAAATCACCTAACTACCGGGAGGATGCTCATGCCGGAGGAGAAGAAGGTTGTTAGTTGTGTAAATATTTGTTATTAATTTTTGGCGGACTTTTGAAAAGGCTTACTTTTGCATAAATTTTTTTAAATCCTTTAATTATGCAAAAGCAACTTTCAGATAGAATTAACAATATGCAGGAGTCTGCCACCCTTAAAATGGCGGCATTGGGGCGCGAATTGCGCGCGAAAGGACACAATGTGATTAGCCTGAGCCTCGGTGAGCCTGATTTTGATACTCCTGAATATATTAAAGAAGCTGCGAAAGTTGCTTTAGACAAAGGATATACAAAATATACGCCGGTGCCGGGCTTGCCCGAGTTACGACAGGCTATCTCTGATAAATTCAAAAGGGAAAATAATCTCGACTATGGTATTAATCAAATAGTGGTTTCCAATGGTGCTAAGCAAGCCATTGCCAACCTGTCATTGTCTCTTTTAAATCCGGGCGACGAGGCGATTATTTTTGCGCCTTATTGGGTTTCTTACTACGAAATAATCCGCCTGTCCGGTGCTAAACCGGTTATTGTTAGTGCAGATATTGATCAGGACTATAAAGTAACAGCCAGTCAATTAGCAGAAGCTATCACCGATAAAACCAAAATTGTTCTCTTCTCCTCGCCTTGTAATCCTACAGGGTCGGTTTATTCCCGTGCAGAACTGGAGTCCATCGCAGCAGTGGTGGCACAGAATGACAAAATCATAATTATTTCAGACGAAATTTATGAATACATCAACTTTGGCGACCATCACGATAGCATCGGTGCGATCGAAAGCGTAAAAGATCGGGTCGTGACCATCAACGGTTTCTCTAAAGGGTATGCTATGACCGGTTGGCGATTAGGCTATATGGGAGCTCCCGAGTGGATAGCAAAAGGCTGTATCAAAATGCAGGGACAGTTCACCTCAGGTGCAAATGCCTTCGGACAAAAAGCTGCTGTTGAGGCGATTCGGGGAGACCAAACTCCAACCCAAGAGATGCGAGCCGCTTTCAGGAAACGAAGGGATTTGGTGATTAAATTATTACGAGAAATCCCGGGCTTTAAAGTCAACGTTCCAACCGGTGCGTTTTATATCTTTCCGGATATCAGTTATTATTTTGGAAAAAGTGACGGGGAGACCACCATTCAAAATGCTGATGACTTTGCCACCTTCTTGCTAAATAACGTCTATGTTGCGGTTGTCTCCGGTAGTGCCTTTGGAGCAGACCGCTGCATGCGGATTTCTTACGCTGCATCCGAGGAGGAGCTTCGGGAAGCTATTTCGCGGATAAAAGAGGCGGTTTCCAAACTGAAATAAAAAATTAAAGTAACTACTTACAACCTCATAACTTAAATCAAAAAAGGCTGTAGGAAACAGTCACCTAAATTTTTTGCAAAAAAAAGTGGCTCGGCAAAAATGCCGAGCCACGAAAACGCCTTTCGATATTAGAAATATTGTTTAGTTCTTCAAAAATTTTGTCGTTATAGTCGATTGACCACTGGTGATTTGAATGAAATACATGCCATTCGTCAATCGGTCAAGTGTCATGTTTTTGATATTGACACCTTGGGTTCCCTTGTCTTTCAAGTCCTTTAATACCTTTCCGTTAATGTCCAATACTCGCAAGTCATAATCACCTGCCTGTGGCAGCGTAAATTGAACGCTCACGTTATCGGTTGCCGGATTTGGATAGACTTTGACTTTCTGTACAGCCTTTTCAGGCTTGTTGGTTGCTGTTGTCAAGCTGTACTCAGGTGAGCCGACAAACTCATTGGTAGTGACGTTGACATTGCTGGTGAAGGTGCTCGTACACCCATCTGCATTAGTAATTGTCAGCGTTACCTCATAAGTGTCGTTTGCTTCATAAATATGGAATGGCATAAACTCTGTGCTAGTCGTTCCATCTCCAAAATCCCATAGTACCTCGGTACCATCTGCTCCTGAGAGATTGAGGAATAATACTCCACCATTTATTCCAAGTGAGTCGATACCAAACGGACTATTATCTGCAAAAAATGGGATAAAGAAGGCAAAGCAGTCATTCTGATAATCGACATTCTCGCCGGCAACCAAAATCATGGAGCTGCTGCTTTCGCAATTTTCAGTCGCAATGGTCAAGGTGACGATGTAGAGTCCGTTATTCTCATAGGTATGTGATGGATTTTGCTCATCACTACCGCTTCCGTCTCCGAAATCCCATGACCAACTCACCGGATTACCAAAAGATAAATCCTGGAAATTGTAAGTTAATCCATCTTCCTGCTCAAAGAAGAAAATTGATTGGCAATCGTAATCATCTATGAATCCTCCATTTCCAACGCAAATATGGTCTTCAAAAGTACTCTCACAGCCAATGGATGTTGTAATGGTGAGCGTAACAGTGAAAATGCCTCCACTCTCGTAGGTATGTGTTGGATTTTGTTCTGCACTGGTGCTTCCATCTCCAAAGTCCCATGACCAAGTTGTAACTTCTCCGTTAATCACCCAAGATTCGTCAATAAAATTAAAGGTGTTGTCCGCCGTGAAAATCGGTTCGATAAAGAAGCTGGCAAAACAGTCATCACCTTGACCATCACAGTAGAAGTAATCGTAATAGCCTTCACACTCTGCGAAGCATTGATTGTCAAATGTGAGGACACTTCCATCTTCTGTGACAACACATACCGGATCGTAGTATTCAGGGCATACACAGCCGGTAGAATCACACTGCACAAACATGTCAGGTGTATAGCCTTCGCATTCTGCCAAGCAGGCATTACCGAATGTAAGGTAACCGCCAAACGGATTGTCCGGTAGTGCAATACACACAGGATCCCATATGTCAGGGCAATCGCAATCAGTCACGCAATCCACAATGTCGTCTTCCGTAAATCCTGCACATTCCGCTTCACACAAATTGCCAAAGGTCAGGCGGATACTATCTTCCGTGAGGACGCAGACCGGATCCCAAATATCAGGGCAGATACACGGATCGACGCAATCCACGATATCGTCTTGTGTGAACCCTTCGCATTCTGCTTCACATAGGTTGCCATAGGTCAGTACCAGCCCGTCATCAGTCGCGACACAAACCGGATCCCATACATCGGGGCAGTCGCACCCTGATGAGTCACAATCGACAAACTGATCAGGTGTGAACCCTTCGCATTCTGCAAAGCAGGCATTCGGGAATTCGATTGGAAAAATAGAACCGGGTACTAAAACACAAACCGGCTCATAAATGTCAGGACAATCGCAATCCCCTTCGCAATCTACCACATCGTCAATGGTGAAACCTTCGCACTCCGCTTCGCACAAATTGCCAAAAGAAAGAATAGCTCCGTCTTCAGTTGCGACACAGACCGGATCCCATATGTCCGGACAAATGCAGGAGGAGTCAATGACGCAATCTACGATGTCAGCATCCGTAAAACCCTCGCATTCTGCGAAGCAGATATTTGGGAAAGTGATTGTATCCATCGTTGGCGTTGCAACGCAAACAGGATCCCAGATGTCAGGGCAATTGCACCAGGTCTCGTCAAGTACTTCGACGAAATAGTTGTTTGTTGATGAGCAGGAATCAGTCGTGATGGTAAGGGATACGTCGTATAGTCCGGTTTCTGCATATTCATGGGTGGGATTCTGTTCGTTGCTGCTTTCGCCGTCACCAAAAGTCCATTCCCAACCGATGATGTCCTCTGACGAATAGGATAGGTCGGTAAACTGGACAATATAGCCATCTGCATCAATCTGCTGATAGGTGAAAGCTGCTGCACAAAGGCTGTCTGTCGGTGGGATTATCTCGCGGCAGATAATGAAATCTACCGTGTTGAAATCAGTGGAAAGGTCAACTAATTGTAACAATTCTACGTCGAAACAAACATCATAGACTACAACTGCAATTGTATTAGGCAGATCCTGCCCCTGTTCAAAGTCCTGTGAAAAATAGCCGCTGTCGTCGGTGACTGTTTGTGATATGAGCGCGCCGTTGTCGATTTCAGCATCATAGAAAGCGACTTCAATGCCAGGGATTGGATCATTTTCTCCAAAATATACATGACCGTCAATGGTCACGGCTTGTGCCCCAAACCCAAGCAGAAGTAGTAGTAATGTAAATAAGTGGTTTAATTTAATTTTTTTCATAACTTTTTTCATAATTTAGATTAAGAATGTATAATATTTAGATTACTCTTGTACAAGCAATTTTTTTGTTATTGTTCCTTTTGTGGTTTCTATTTTTATAAAATAAATTCCATTGCCAAGTTGGCTAAGGTGGTCAAGTGTGATACTCTTTTGGTGGCATTGTTGTGTGAATATTTTTTGCCCCGACACATTAAATAAAGTGATTTTTTGAATGGTGAATTCACTATTGATTATTGTAATATCACGAGTGGGATTCGGTACGATACTAATCGCTTCCGGAACAAAAGAAGGAGTCCCGGCCAATAGAGCGTCAGGATGGTAAAGCATCACCCTTACATCTTCCGTCTTTGTTGGACGTGTATTGAAACCGGCACTTTTATAAACGACTTTAGAGATTTTGATGTTTGTTTCGAGGCTATCATTGGGAGTGATGAGCCAGGCAACGAGGTCGTCTATCACTATGAAATTAACCTTCGCAACGAGTCCTTTACCATAGCTTGGATTGTCACCGAATTTGGTCAACGCCACTTCAATTTTTCCTTCTTCCGGAGTGTTAATAGCCCTAAATAGGTTGGTTGAGTCTCCAAGCCATGATTCGGAGAAATCCAATCCCACACCTCGAATGAAGACAGGGTTGTATTCAATGGTGAATGCAATACCGTTGAAGGATTCTGTGGGCGACTCTTCGTTGCCGATTAATAAAGGAACTTCCAATTGTGTGCCCTGTGTGACCATCGGTGGGATACTCCTTTGGTCCAGTCCAACAGGTATACCTTCGTCATCATCGTGAAAGTAAATTGGGGGGGTGTAGCCGGGCTGTCGGACGCCGTAATTCTGTGCTGTTGTAAGGAGATCGAGATAATTAATGATAC
>JALVDO010000021.1 GCA_027008975.1 Saprospiraceae bacterium
AAGAAACCAATAATCAATGCCCACATCGAGGAATTGATATTTTTTGCTCCAAGTGATGGTCCTACCAATGATGATTGAACAGCATGTACTGAAATAGGCAATTTACCTACCTTGAGCATATTGGCTAAATCGGTCGCTTCCGTAATAGTGAAATTACCCGTAATTTGAGTATTACCATTTTCGATTGGCACTCGAACACTTGGGGCAGAGACTACTTCATTATCCAGCAAGATAGCTACCTGCCGGTTATTATCCGCCGCTGCTATGGACGTCAATTTTGCCCACGTTCTTGTACCGGGTCCATCCATTTTCAACGTGACTGCGGTCTCGTTGTTGTTCGGATCTTGGCTTATTCTGGAATCCGTAATGTGGTCTCCCGTAAGCGCGGCACCACCGCCTTTTGCTGGTTTCAAAGCGAAAAGTCGATATTGGTTAGTCTCCTCTTTTGTTACGGGATCTTTAATAGGGTCTCTTTCCCATCTAAAAACCACGTCCCCAGGAAACAGACTGATGATTTCTTCCCTATTCAGTAAAGAATCAACAATGTGCTTTTTATTGCCATCTGCAACACCCATTGTCGCTAACCCTTGAGAACCGGATTGATTGACGGTAAACACATCAAACAGAGGCCCGTTTTGAGCTCCGGCATCTACTTCGACCGTATCGATTGTCGTCACCTCATTACCGAGGCTATCCAGCGTCGTTATGGTGTCATATCGCATTTCCTTCTCGGAGATTGTAGTTCCAAATTCCTTGCGAAGCTTTTCATTTGCTTTAGCAAAAAAGCCAATAACTCCGGGGTCGCTGATATTATAAACGTTCCAAAGTTCCAGATTAGCAGCCGTCTCCAAGTAACCTCTTGCCCGCTCTTCGTTATCGACCCCCGGCAATTCAACTGTAATTAAATCGCGCTCCTTGTCGAGAAAAATGTTGGGTTGAATAACCCCCATTTTATCGATGCGTTGCTTCAATAAATTATACGTCAAACCGACCGTTTCATCGGCTTTATCTCTTAATATTTTAAGTACCTTCGCATCCGAAGTGTTGTAGTCAATTTTATCTTTCAAAGACTCGTTTCTAAGAAAAATACTGGCTAGTTTTTCATCTCCGGACTTTACTCGCTCATAGGCGTTTCCAAATAATGTAATAAAATCACTCTGAGAGGATTTTTTTGCTTCTACCGCTTCGTCTAACGCTTTTTTAAAAGTCGGATCTTTACTATTGTTGGCCATGGCTTTAATGAACCCCCTCAAATCAACTTCCAATACGACACTCATACCACCTTTGAGGTCAAGCCCTAGGTTCAATTGTCGTGATTTGAGATTCTCATAACTAGATTTACCAAAAATGGTGTGAATCTCCTCTTTGGATATCGAATCCAAAAACCGAGCCTCTGCTTTCTTGTGCTCCGCGTGTTGCTGTTGTTTATCCTGAATGCCCTGAGTCACTTCATCCGCATACCGTGCTGCTGCTCTCTCCACCTTCTGTGTCGGTAAAAATTGCAAATACTGGTAAAGCGTGACGAGAATCATCACGACAAGGAAAAACTTAACAATTCCTTTCCCTTGCATAATTGTAAAAAATTTAACTTTTAAAAAATTAGATAATCAATTGATTGTCAAGTAATTAAGACAGCAATCAATCTCCATTAAAAATAGCGTTAGCGTCCTTCTTCTCAAAAGTGATTAGAAAAACTCCGCAAATATACGGTATTTGTTATTATTAAAACGGATAATGGCAAATATTTTTCATTAAATAGTGGCACGACACCTCATTTTAAAATTATAAATTCCTACCTTTGTGGCTCGGCAAACCTGCCTATGCCTTTGTAGCGTTGAAAAAATAGACAATGAAGGATATATTCAAACAAATACCACCGTTTATCAATTACCTGTTCCTCTTTGGGGTCGTCATTTTTATCAGCTTTTTATTCCCTTCAAACCTAAAGTTTAAATACGACTTCAAAAAAGGGGATTTGTGGCGCTATGAAGACCTGATCGCCCCATTTGATTTCCCCGTGCTAAAAAATGCAGAGGAGGTCGCAAAAGAAAAGGAAAAACTAAAAGAGGAGTACCCCGTTTACTTTGAATGGGATACGGAAATCCCGGGAAAGCAAATCCGTTTTTTTGAAAGTGCATTCCAAGAAAAACTCAAATCTCTCCAAAATAATGCTCAGTTTGAAGATGTATTTGTCCGTGCTAATGACTACAAGGTTTTTGGTAAAAAGCTCCTGGAATCTTTTTACAAAAGGGGGATTATAGCGCTCCCAAATGAGTTCAAAGACAAAGGAAATGACTTTGTTGTAACCATTCTGAAAGGCAATCAAAGTATCCAGTATACGCTAGGTAGTTTACTAACCATTGATAAAATAAAAGACTTACTTCCCGACTCTTTGCTAAGTAGCCGTCTCAGGGAGTCCGATCTTCTCTACTCCTTACTAGAAAGTGCCATTCGACCCAACATTCGCTATAAAAAGGAACTAACCGAACAAAACAAAAATGCCTCCATTGCCAACCTATCCAAAACAAGAGGAATGGTGCATCAGGGAGACCTAATCGTGCCCAAAGGAGCAATTATTACCGAAGAGACCTACATGAAGCTCGCCTCGTTCAAGGCAAAATACGAAGAAGAAGTCAGTAGTAAAAAAGTGAAATACACCGTCTGGGGGGGATACTTCTTATTAACCGGTTTGATAATACTGGTATTTTTTGTCTACCTACGCCATTACACTCCTGAGGTGTATTCCTCGATGAAAAGAATGAGTTTCATCTTTCTCTGGCCGATTTTATTCAGCTATTTGGTATTCCTAGTGGAGAAAACAGATGTTTTGAGTGCCTACATGATTCCTTTCTGCATCGTTCCAATCGTGGTTAAGCATTTTTTCAACGTTCGACTGGCATTGCTCACACATATTGTCGTCGTTTTCATCGCCAGTTTTTTATCCTCGCTTGGCTACGAATTTACCCTGATGCAGATACTGGCAGGATTGGTAATTCTGATTAGTGATGTGGACTCCAGAGACTGGTCAAAGATTTTCAGATCCATAGGTTATTTATTTCTGACTTATGCCATTTCTTCTCTAGGATTATCCATTATTCAGGAAGGCTCACTAAGTGCCGTCAACTGGGGTCATTTCGGCTGGTTGTTTTTCAATGTATTTCTGACATTGATGGCTTATCCGCTAATACCATTAATTGAGCGATTATTTGGCTTCACCTCCTCCTTTACACTTATGGAATTAGCCGATATGAACCAGCCATTATTGAAGGAGTTAGCCCTGAAGGCTCCGGGTACCCTACAACATTCACTTCAAGTGGCTAATCTTGCCGAGGGAGCAGCGCTAAAGATAGGTGCCAACGCCTTATTGTTAAAGGTAGCCGCCTACTACCACGACATTGGTAAAACAAAAAACCCACAGTATTTTATTGAAAACCAATCGGGAGAAAACCCTCACCAGACATTAGATGTCATGGATAGCGCTAAGGTTATCATTCGACACGTACCAGATGGCGCAGCAATGGCTCGCAAGGGAAAACTTCCTCAGTTGTTAATCGACTTTATCCTTACACACCACGGAACCACAAGGGTGGAATATTTTTACAGAACCTATAAAAACGAACATCCGGACGAAGAGGTGGACGAGTCGCTTTTTAGGTACCCCGGACCAAAACCATCAACTAAGGAGCAGGCCATTCTAATGCTTGCCGACTCTATCGAAGCCGCCAGCAAAAGCTTAAAAAACCCCTCTGAAGAAGAACTCTTCTCCTTTATCGATAAAATCGTGGAGGGTAAAATTAATCAGGGACAACTCGATGATGCCAATCTTACGTTTAGAGAATTAAATGAATGTGTGGATGTATTCAAAGCTATCCTCAAATCGGTCTATCATGTTCGGGTAGAATATCCGGAGGAGAAGGGCAAAAAACGGTAGGTTCGCAACCTCTACTCACTGGTTTCCAATAATCCCCATATAAAGCATTAATAGGTGCTCCTCCGTATTGAAGTCGTATAGATTTAGCAAGCCGGACTTCAAGTCCAACATGGTTTGTCCATATTGATAGACTTTACCGACTTTCATTTCTGTCTGCGTTTTCCTTTTTTTGCCATTCTGAAAAACTTCAACCTGAATAGGAACAGGATAACTCTGCCTAGTCAGGAAAAGATGGATAGCCTGTTCGTTTCGCACCAAATCCCATACACCATAACCTTCAATCGTGAGGGATTTCTTTTCCGGATCATGAGATTTAAGGATATTTAAAAATTCGAATAACGCTTTGTACTTATCGAATAAATAGGCAATATAGGGTTGGCTTCGCTCCTGAACCAGTGCAATAAATCGAAAATCAACAACCTGCCAATTGCCTTCAACGAAGGCCGCTGTCTGTAGCTCTAACAAATGTACTTTCAGAAAATAATTGATGTATTCGGAAGAAAAATCATCCAAAAGCGCATCTACTTTAAAAAAGCTACGACTTAGCGCCTCCTGAAGCAAATCAATAATATTCGTACCTGCACCCTGCATCCAATCCACGTAGCGCGACCTAATGCGCAGGGCAGACTTTCGTCTAAAATGACTATCATTAAAACCATTTTTGATGGTTGTCAATGCCGTTTTTAAATCTGTGATGTTGGTCTGAAAATCATAATACTTCCAATTGCGCAATGCCTCATCCCGTTGAATAGCCTCACCATGAACGGGTGCTTTTTCGGATACGATGCGCTCCAATCCGGAAATGCGCGACAACAATCTGCGATACGCGTACCCTCCTCTCTCGAAAGCGGGAATATCCGGTAGCAAATCCCGTGGTTTTACAGGAGGAAATGTCAACTGTATCACGGCGAGATGGAGCGCATTGTCCTTCAATTCGATAGAAATAATAATAGGTGCACCATCATTGATTTCGATCAGGTAATCTGCCGTTAATCTGGTCAAGTCATTTTCAATTTGTCGTTTCAAAGAACGCCCTCCCATTTTCGGGTCGTACCCCCTGTCAGCAATCCAGCGAAGCACTTCAGGGGCTATATTCAAGATAGTCATCCTACGGAGGAATCCCTCCCGGTGGAGCAACTCCTGAATTTGCCGGTGTGCAATCTGTACCAACTGCTCTTTTTGAAGGGAATCAAAAACAATCATCTCGTCAATCCTATTGACCCATTCAGGGCGGAATCTATTTCGGATTGCACGCATAAAGATGTGATAATTCTCTTTATCGTCCTCTCCAAATCCAACCTGAGTACCAACATCTGATGCCCCCACATTAGAGGTCATTATTATCACCGTTTTTGTGAAATCGACCTTCCTTCCAATTCCATCAGTCAACTGCCCTTCATCAAGTATTTGCAACATCAGGTCTAATACATTGGGGTGGGCTTTTTCGATTTCATCAAATAAGATAACACCATAGGGGTGATGCCGAAGTCGCTCGGTGAGGATACCGTCCGGTTTTGCGGTAGTACCAATGAGCCGTTCGGCATCGTAATAGCCAATAAACTCATTCATATCGAAACGAATCAACGCTTTTTCGCTCCCCATAATATATTCCGCCAACACTTTTGCAGCATGGGTCTTACCCACTCCGGTAGGTCCGACGAATAACAATGAGCTGTACGGCTTGTTTTCATCGGTCAGTTTGGCAAGAATAAGATGGGTGACGTTCACCAGCGTCTCTACAACTTTTGGTTGCCCAAATATTCGATCTCTAAAAAAGCGAGTTACATAATCAGTACCCTTTCCCTCGTTCCATCTGATTACAGACTCACTTAGCCCACTCATTTCTGAAAACTCATTCAGTACATCGATAACATCAACCTCCTGCCCCGACCTTTTAGTAGCAATGCGCTCCAAGTGGCTAATCAAGCTGCCCGGCAGCACTTCCCCCTTAC